>JAACEA010000513.1 GCA_009936695.1 Planctomycetia bacterium | reverse complement strand
GTGCCGACCCGGACCCGATAGTCGGTCATGCCCAGGGTGTTGAAGATCAGCTTCACGATCGAGAGGCAGCCGCGGACTTCATCCGCGATCTGGTCCTCGCGGCAGAAGAGGTGGGCGTCGTCCTGGGTGAACCCGCGGACCCGGGTGAGGCCGCCGATCTCGCCCGACTGCTCCCAGCGATACACCGTGCCGAATTCGGCCAGGCGCACCGGGAGTTCCCGGTAGCTCCGTTGTTCGCTGGCGTAGATCCGGATGTGGTGCGGGCAGTTCATGGGCTTCAGGAGATAGCCCTCGATCTCGCCTTCGTCCATCCGGTTCGCAAGGTCGCTGCAGGAGCAGCCCTCGGTCGCGAATTCGTGCAGCTGGGCCCGGTCGATCACCGGGGTGTACTGGCTCTCCTGGTAGTACGGGAAGTGGCCGCTGGTCCGGTAGAGATCGAGTTTTCCGATGTGCGGCGTGAAGACCTGGTCGTAGCCCTGTTTCCGCAGTTCCTCGCCGATGAAGTCCTGGAGCTGCTGCCGGACGACGGCGCCGTTGGGGGTCCAGAGGACGAGTCCCTGGCCGACCTGCTCGTCGATGTGGAAGAGTCGAAGCTGCTTGCCGAGCACCCGGTGGTCTCGCTTCTTCGCTTCCTCGAGGAGTTGCAGATGCTTCTTCAGCTGCTTCTTGTCCGCGAAGGCGATCCCGTAGACCCGGGTCAGTCGATCGCTCTTCTCGTCACCGTGCCAGTAGCTCGACGCGAGGTTCATGACCTTGAACGCGCCGATCCGACCGGTGGACGGAACGTGGGGACCTCGGCAGAGATCCTCCCAGTCGGTACCCGGGGTTCCGGTGGCGTACCACGAGAGTTCGCTGGAGCCGGCCTCGATGGCCCGCGTCGCGTTGTCGAGCTTGTACTTCGAGCCTTCTTCGCGAAGTTTGTCGAGTCCGGGGCCGGCGGGCATCTCGTATCGGGTGAAGGGACGGTCCTCCTTCACGATCCGGTTCATCTCGGCTTCGATCCGCTCGAAGTCCTCGCTGGAGATCGACGACCCGTCGGGGAACGCCATGTCGTAGTAGAAGCCCTGGTCGACCGGCGGTCCGTAGACCAGCTGCACGCCGGGGAACAGATTGGTGATCGCCTCCGCCATCACGTGGGCGGCGGAATGACGGAGCAGGAAGAGGCCGTTCGCATCCGCTTCGCCCTCACGGGTCTTCGCGGTGACCAGCGCCAGTTCGCAGTCCGCGTCGATCGCCGTGTCGAGGTCCGTGAGCGTCCCGTCGATGACGGCGCCGAGCGCCGATTTCGCGAGACCGGGGCCGATGTCGGCCGCGACCTGGGCCGGCGTGGTGGGACCGTCGTAGTGGCGTTCGCTCCCGTCGGGAAGCGTGATGCGGGGCATGGTGGACTCCTGCTCGCGAAGGGGATGTGGTCGATCGAGGATCGAAGTGTACCGGTCGGGGGTGCGGACGCGGGGGCCGAGGCTCGGGAACCGGCGATCGGATCAACCGTCGCCGAGGCGGATCAGCGCCCGGGTCTCGAGGAGTCGTTGCCGCTCGTCGAGCAGCCGGTCGAAGTCCCGAAGGCCCGCGACCAGATCGTGGAGCATCACCTGGTGGATGAGCGTGAGCCGGAGTCCGTGATCGCCGCGGGGATGGGTGACGCGATCCTCCAGCGAGGCGTCGAGGGCGGTCACCGCGGCACGGGCTCGATCCGTCGCCGAGGCGTCCTCGGGCCGGGGGCGTCGGCCCTCGAGCCGCCGGTGCGTGGCGGTCAGCATGTCCGCCAGGCCGGCGATGACGTCGGCTTCCGCCGGCGACACCCGGATCCCTTCGCCGAGGAACGAGGTCCGGACGTAGAAGCGGGAGAGCACGAAGATCTGGTCGATGCGATCGACCAGGCGAAGGTTGAGTCGTTGCCGTTCCGGATCGTCGACGAGTTCCAGCGCGGCGTTGTCCGTCATCGTCCGGACCGTGGTGATCGCCGCGAGGCTGTCGCCGAGGGATCTGATCTCCTCCGAATCATCCGTCGTCCTGGGCATGATCGGCAGTTCGATCGATCGACGGACCGAGGCGATCGCGGTCGCCAGGCAGGCCTCGACGCGTTCTCGCGCGTAGGTCGGACGCACCAGGCTGAAGATCAGCCACGGAAGCAGGGAGGCCCCGGCGACCGCGATGAAGCGATCGTCGACGAGATCCAGCCCGACTTCGAGCCGGCTGCTCGACGTGAAGACGAAGAACAGGCTCATCGCGTAGTTGAGCCCCGCGGCGGCCGATCTCGGCTTGACGAGCATCAGGCCGCCCGGCAGCATCACCAGGACGATGAAGATCGCGTAGCCGCCGACGGAACCGAGATTCGGAAACACGGTGGTGAGGGTGAGGAGGCTGATCAGCGTCGACAGGAGGAGGCCGACCGCGCGAAGCATCATCGATGCCCGCAGCGATCCCTGGAAGACCGTGCTGAGGAACATGGTCATCAACAGGAACACCGCTGCGCCGTTCCACTGGTCGTAGATGGAGGCGATCGCGAACGCGATGGCCATGGTGAAGGTGCCCTTGAACGCGAAGGTGATCGCCGCGGCATCGGGCTGGGTGAGAAGTTCGTGGAGCACCGCCCGGAGGCTCCAGTCCGAACGCTGATCCCACCCGGGCATTCGCAGCCGGCTCGCCGGCGTCGCCCGCGTGGGTCCGGTGGTCGCGATCAGGGTGCGGGCGATCCGCTGCATGTCGGTGAGGCCCCGCGACGCTGCGGCGATGAAGGAGATCTCCATCGTCGGCGTGCCCGTCGGCGCCGCGCGGACCATCTTCCGGCAGTCTGCACGGAATCGTCGGGTCGCCGCCTCGAGTCCGGGGATGGGGGCGGCGGGCCGTCCCTCCCGGATCGCCTCCGAGACCTCCAGCAGCTGTCGTCCCAGTCGGGTGCGGAGGGCGGGAAGCGACTCGGCGACGCCCTCGAGGAAGAAGTCCGGCCGCCCGTGCTCCAGCAGGGTGAGTCGCATCCGGTTGATGCCCAGCAGATAGCGGGTGCAGTCGCCGGCGAGGACGAGATTCGCGGACACCGCGGTCCGGCCTCGGACGTGCCGAAGCCCGTGCAGCATCGTCTCCAGCGACGCGGACCGACGTGCGTCCCACGTGAGGTAGCCCTCGCCGTACTCCTCGTCGAGCGGCTTCAGAAGTCCGTTGCCGACCGAGGCGAGATCGCTGGAGAGTCGGTCGCGGAGCCCCCGTTCGAAGCGATCGCCGAGGAAGAGGATGCCCAGCGTGCCCGAGACGAGCAGGCCGATGATCAGCTGTTGGAACTGGACCCAGGCCACGTGGGTGTCGACGATGCCGTTGGCGGCCTGCCAGGCGAACAGCACCGGTACCAGGATCGCGAGGAGATAGGAGAGGAGATCGAGGCCCCGGCCGAGCAGATAGAACCCGACGAAGGCGATGCCCATCGCGATGATCACCAGCAACCAGGGCTGCTCGGTCAGTGCCCCGAGCACTCCGTGGCTCGTCGCGATCACGAGGATCACCACCGCGATCCGGCGAAGGAGCAGGCCGACGGAGTGATGGACCACGGTCACCAGGAGCACCGGAAGCGCGGGCATGGTGCCGCCGGGCAGCTGAAGGGTGGTGAGGGCGATGATCAG
>JAACEA010000512.1 GCA_009936695.1 Planctomycetia bacterium | reverse complement strand
TGGAACAACCGATGGCGACGACACCGACGGACATCACGGCCAACGAAGTGACGATCGACTGGATCCGAAGCATGATTCTCAAGTCTCCAGGAAGAAGGAAGGCGACGCGGATGCGTCAGGTGTCTCACTCAGTTTCGATCCGGGAACACTTGTTCCCAGTCGCGTTTCATGTCGATGACCGGCCAGGACCGGACCGCCGCCGCGTCGAGCCCCCGGTCCAACCCCCCGATCTTCGATCCACGATCGTACGCCCATTCGCGGATCTCGTCGGTGTGGTGCACGTAGACGCAGAGGGTCGGACCGTCTCCGCCGGCCGTCCACTCGAGCATCGCGAGGTCGCCGTCCGAGTTTCCGAAGGCCGCGACGGGACGACGCCCGATCGCCCGGTGGATGCCGATCACCTTCTGCGGGCCGTCGTTGAGGGTCTCGAGACCGGGCATTCGAACCAGGACGCCACCCTCCGGGGTCGATCGATGTTCGAGTTCGATCTCCGAACCGATCACCCGACCGGGAGGGATCCCGTAGGTCTCCTCGGCGAAGACCCGCATGAAATCGGCACCGCCTCCGGAGACGATCCAGTTCGAAAATCCGTTTCGCTCGAGGTAGGCCAGCAGCTCGATCATCGGCTGGTAGACCATCGCCGGATACGGCCGGTCGGTGACCGGATGACGCGCTTCGCGGATCCACGTCTCGGCGGCCACCTCGAATTCCGCGGTGGTCGTCCCCGAATGCGTGGCGAGGAGAAACTCCAGGAGTCCGGCGTGTCCGGACTCGAGGAAATCGATCGCCTCGCCGTCGATCGCGGTCTGGAACGGCTCGCGCGTCGCGAGTTCCGGGTTCTCGTCCACGAGATCCCTCATCCGTTCGAGCGCGAAGTCGAACTGGAAGTAGATCGGCTGCTCCGCCCAGAGCGTTCCGTCGTTGTCGAAGACCGCGACCCGATCGGCCTCGGCCAGGAAGTCGGGTCCGTTCGGATCGGTCGTTCGCTCGACGAAGTCGATGATCGCGGTGCGTGCCGCGGCATCCCGCCAGGACGGGAGTGGATCGGCGGCACGCTCGGGGACCGCCGTGCAGCCCCCGATGACCGGGAGAAGCAGACAGGCTGCGAGGATCGTGGCGAGGGGATGCATGGGGTCCTGGACTCCGATTTCGTGCGTAGGAAGATAACGGCACGGGCGGGAAATGACAGGCCGCGTCGCGAGGAGTTTCGCGACGCGGCCTGCCTTGATGGTCGAGTCGGACTGACGTCCGGACGCATAACGTCAGTTACTGGCGCCGAGGCTTTCCTGGAGCCGTTCCATCACCTGATCGATTCCGAAACTCGCGGCCTTCATGCGGGGCGGATAGTCCTTGAAGGTCTCGAGGAAGCGTCCCACGTAGGCCTGGGCCGGAACCAGGAGGTAGACCCGGTCGATGAACCAGTCGTCGTAGGTGTTCGAGGTCTTCTGGGCTCGTTCGAACGGATCACGCCGGAGATTGAAGAGCAGCGGGACCCGCAGCGGAACGAAGGGCTCCCGCCAGGCCTGGAAGCCGTCTTCGGCCCGTTGCTCGAGGAAGATCGCCTTCCAGTCCCCGTAGCGAAGCGCGGTGAGATCCCCGTCGTCGGAGAAGTAGAAGATCTCCTTCCGCGGCGACTCGGCGGCCTCGCCCTTCAGAAGCGGCAGGACGTTGTACCCATCGAGGTGGACCTTGTAGTCCCGACCGGCCGAAGTCGATTCGTATCCCTCGAGCAGTTCCGACTTGACGTCGTCGTTGCCGGCCGCGGCCACGAACGTGGGGAGCCAGTCCATGTGGTGCACGATCTCATTGGTGCACGACCCCGCTTCGATGACGCTCGGCCATCGGACGAAGCACGGAACCCGCCAGCCGCCCTCCCAGTTGGTGTTCTTCTCGCCCCGGAACGGGGTCATGCCCGCGTCCGGCCAGGTGTTCATGTGGGGCCCGTTGTCGGTCGAGTACATGACGAGGGTGTCGTCGACGATGCCGAGCTCGTCGAGGAGATCCAGGAACAGCCCGATGTGCATGTCGTGCTCGACCATGCCGTCGGAATACTCGTCCTGACCGCTGATACCTCGAAGCTCGTCCTTCACGTGCGTGCGGAAGTGCATTCGAGTGCCGTTCCACCAGCAGAACCAGGGCTTGCCGACCGCATGCTGTTCGCGGATCCACGCCAGCGCCCGAGCGCTGCTCTCGTCGTCGATGGTCTCCATCCGCTTCTTGGTGAGCGGGCCGGTGTCCTCCACCCGGTGCGTTCCGTCCGGCATCATCCGGGAGTGGATGACGCCGCGCGGGCCGAACGCCTCCTGGAAGGTGCGTCCGTCGCGGAGTTCCATGTCGGTGGGATAATCCTCGTTCTCGGGCTCCTCCTCGGCGTTGAGGTGATAGAGGTTGCCCATGAACTCGTCGAAACCGTGGGCCGTCGGCAGATGCCGATCCTGGTCGCCGAGGTGGTTCTTGCCGAACTGGCCGGTCGCGTAGCCCTGATCCTTGAGGAGGCGCGCGATCGTCGGGTCCTCCGCGCTGGATCCCAGTTCAGCGCCGGGAAGGCCGACCTTGCTGAGCCCGCTTCGGAAGACGCTCTGACCGAGAATGAAGGACGCGCGGCCCGCGGTGCACGACTGTTCCGCGTAGTAGTCGGTGAATCGCATCCCCTCGCGGGCGATGCGATCGATGTTCACCGTTCGATACCCCATCATTCCGTTGCTGTTCGCACTGATGTTGGTGGTGCCGATGTCATCGCCCCAGAGGACGAGGATGTTCGGCTTGTCCGCCGCGTGGGACGAGGTGGCGAACGTGGCGAGCATCGTCAGAACGATGTTCAGTCGGTACATGCTTCAACTCCATGATCAAAGGCGGGTTGTTCGAGGCGAAAAGCGAGGGGACGGCGATCCCCAGCCGATCAACCGCATGAAGAGGGTAAGGGGCGGAGCGACGCCCGAGCATGGGGCAATCACCCCAGAAGCATCATGAATCATCGCATCCCGGCC
>JAACEA010000007.1 GCA_009936695.1 Planctomycetia bacterium | reverse complement strand
CTCGGCGATTCCATCGTCGCCTATCTCGACCTCGTGTTCGGTCACTACAAGTTTCTCGGCCTGTTCACCCTGCTCTTCGGTTTCGGACTGGCCACGCAGCACGCACGGCTCGTCGCCTCGGGGATTCCGAGGGTTCCCTTCGAACTTCGGCGAATCGGGTGGCTGGCCGCGGCGGGCCTGCTTCATGGGCTCGGGCTCTTCTTCGGCGACATCCTGTTCGTGTTCGCCGGCGTCGCCCTGATCGCACTTCCCTGGCTCGGCCGACCGACTCGGTGGCGTCTGGGACTGGGCCTGGCCCTCGTCGTGTTCTCCGGCGGGCTCGCGGCGAGCGGCCCCCTGCAATCCTGGCTCGACCAGTCCACGTCACCGACCGCGGTCGTGGCGGACGCCGACGAAGTCACGGCGACGAATCCTCCGCCCCCGTCGACCGACATGGTCCAGGAGGAGCCGACCCGCTCGCCGACAGCCGGCGGTTTCGAGGATCGCTTCCGGAACTGGCGCGGCGCCATCGGCTACGGCGTTCGCTTCTACGGGTGGTATCTCCTCGGTCTCGTCCTGGTCGGCACCGCGCTTCGTGATCTCGGCTTCTTCAGCGTGGAACGTGCCAGGCGGCGAACGCAGGTGGCGATCACCTGCCTGATCATCGGGCTCTCCGTGGAACTCGTGGGTTTCCTGCCCGGGTCGCTTCGCGGAGGTGACGGATTCGCCTCCGTCGCCTGGTCGTTCCTCCATCCGCTGAGCGCCGCCACGGTGGTGATCGGATACGCGGGTCTGATCACCACGCTGGTGGAGCGACGTCGTTTCCCGCTCACCACCGCATTCGGAATCCTGGGACGAATGTCGCTTTCCGGCTACCTCTTCGAGTCGATCCTGCTCGCCGCCGTCTTCCGATCGTGGGGACTGGGCTGGTATGACGAGCTCGGCAACGCCGCCGCGGTCGGCGTGGGGATCTCCGTCTTCGGCGTCGTGATGGTGGCAGGCCTGCTCTGGAACCGCTGGTTCCTGCTCGGACCCTTCGAATGGTGCTGGCGATGGTTCACCTACCTGCAGCGACCGCCGATGCGACGGCTCACCGCACCGGTCGGCGCGACGTCCGTGGATCTGACCTCCCGGCGTTCCACCGACGATTGATTCGTGGTCGACCGGACCGCCGCCATCGGAGCCGGGCCGATGGTGGGGATCGACGAATTCTGCGACCATCCCTTCGGAAGGCACCGACCATGACACAGCCCGGCATTCCCTCACCACTGCCCGTCGGCGAACGCATCTCCGCGATCGACGTCCTGCGCGGATTCTCGCTCTTCGGAATCGTGGTGGTCAATGCGTGGTTCTTCGGCCTCCCACTCGCCGTCGCGTCCGGCCAGACCGACCTCGCGGCGCAGGGTGCGGACGGGGTGGCCTGGTTCGTCGTGACGGGCTTCTTCTCCTTCAAGTTCATCTCGATCTTCTCGGTGCTCTTCGGATTCGGAATCGCGATGCAACGCGCGAGACTCCTTCAGCGGACCGGTCGCGCCGCTGGATTCCTCGCCCGCCGAATGGCGATTCTCGCGGCGTTCGGCCTTCTGCACGCCGGCTTGCTGTGGTACGGCGACATCCTCTTCCAGTACGCGCTGGTCGGGATGATCATGATTCTCCTGATCCAGGTTCCCACCACGATCAGACTGTGGCTGGGCGTCGCGTGCCTGGCCGTGTCGATGACCGGCGTCTTCCTGTTCAGCCTCCTCGCCCTCTTCGCACCAGCGATGAGCGACACCCCCGATCTCACGCTTCGTGGCCTCGAAGCGATGCAGGCTGCCAACTTCGATCCCGCGCATCCGCAGTGGATCCCGGCGGAGATCGCGGCCAATCGCGAGGGGCCCTGGACCGACGCCTTCCTCTTCCGAATCGTGGTCTGGGGCTTCGCCACCGTGATCTTCTTTCTGAACTACGGCTGGCACGTCCTGGGCCTGGTCCTCCTGGGCTCGTACTTCCACGACATCGGATTGTTCAACGCAGATCGACGACCACTCCTGGGTCGCCTCGCGATCTGGGGCGTGGCGATCGGCCTCCCGGTCGAACTGGCCCTTGCCGGCCTGATCCAGTTCGGCAATCCCGACGTCATCCAACGTGCGGCGATCTCCGCCGTGCACGATGTCGCCTCGGCGACGCTGGCGATCGGCCTGATCGGCGTCGTCGGTCGGGCCTGCGCCGCGAAACGGATGCCCGGCGCGAAGACGCTGGCCGCCGTCGGGCGGATGTCGCTCTCCGCCTATCTCCTCGAAAGCGTGTGCTTCGTCGCGTTGATGTCCTTCTGGGGCTTCGCGCAATTCGGACGCCTCGGTGAGATGGAGCTCCTGCTCGCCGCCATCCTCGTCTATTGCGTTGTGGCGGCCCTCTGCGTCGGCTGGTCGCGGCGGTTCCGAATGGGGCCCCTCGAGTGGCTCTGGCGGGTGGGCTCCTATCTCGGGGTCCCGCGAGCCTCGACCCCACGCTCCTGATCGTGGAAAACGCGTCAAGGACCACGGCAACCCCGGTTCAAGCCCTACCTTGGGCCACGTCGCGACCGAGGTCGACGGCCCGAAGACCGGGAGGGCCGCTCCTCCCCTCGGGCGTCGAGGCGACGATGGAGCCTCCTCTGTGGATCCCGACATCACCACCCTCTGCTCGGACTTCTACCTCAACCAGAAGATCGCGCTGACCATGGACGTCCCCACCGGACGCGAGTCGGTGCTGGATCTGTTCGGCAGAATCCAGCGAGAATTCCCGCGGCTGGAAAGACTGAAGCGGTACGACGGTGAGTGCGCCCTCGAGTCCGAGGACACCGACGGCACCTATTCATGGGTCGCGCTGCGCCAGACGACGCTGCGAAGCGGCTCGGTGAACCCGACCTCGCTCGAAGAGGCGTACAAACTCCACCGGACGATCCTCGAGATCTCGCCGTACTTCCTCTCGATCAGCCCGCTCGATCTCGATCACCTGGAGCTGGTCTTCGGGTTCGACTTCGAGGCCGACCGCGATCGAGATGAGATCGTCTTCGAGGCGTTGCTTGCGAATTCGCCCCTCGCGGAACTCGTCGACCGCGACCGCGAACGACTCGTCGAAGCCCAGCCCTTCATCGGAATCTCGCTCGAGGACGATCCCACGATGCAGGCGTTCTTCGAAGTGAAGTCCCGCCCCGCCCGCGGGCTGGGGATCCCCGGACTCGAGGGCCACGAACCCATCAGCGTGTACCTCACGGTCCGGTCGAGCGGACCCATCCGTCGGCTCGAGGATCTGCCGGCGATGTTCGCGCGTCTCGCCGGTCACGGCGAGCGGCTCGTCGAGGAACGGCTGATTCCCTCCGTGCTGGTACCGATCCGACGGGCGATCCTCTCGCGCCCCTGCTGACACCCATCCCGATTCGTCGATTCCACGGGCAGGTCCGACGTCGAGGAATGATCGCGTCGCCTCGACGCGCTCGGGCCCCGGGCCCTGCTACCCTTGAATCGTGGATTTCGAACTCGCCAACGCACTGGCTCGCATCGTCGAGCTCAAGGACCGGAGCACCGGCGCCCACACCTGGCGGGTGACGATGTACGCCCAGGCGGTCGCGGAAGCGGAGCGGATGCCGGTCTCGACGGTGATGGGATTCATGCTCGGCGCCGTGCTGCACGACATCGGCAAGATCGACATTCCCGCCGAGATCCTCTCGAAGCCGGGTCGCCTGACCGACGCCGAGTACGACACCATGAAGGCACACACCGTTCTCGGATGGGAACGCGTGCAACGCATGGGCGTCCGCGACCCGCTCGTCCTGAACGTGATCCGGAATCATCACGAGCGGATCGACGGAACCGGCTATCCCGACGGTCTCGCAGGCGAGGCGATTCCGATCGCCGCGAGGTGGTTCTCGGTGATCGACGGCTTCGACGCGATGACCAGCCTCCGGCCGTATCGGGACGGAGTCGGCGAAGACGCGGCCGCCCGCGCGATCGAGGATCTTCGGGAACACGCGGGTAGCTGGTACGAGCCACGCGCGGTCGAGGTCTTCGAGGACCTGCATCGGACGGGGCGGCTCGATTCCATCCTCGAGCATCTCAACGATCGCGAAGGGCATGCTTCCCTGGTCGGACCGCTGACCCTTGAGGCGATGACTCTCGCTCGCAACGCCCTCCTCAAATCCGCCACCGACGCCGCGGACGCCGAGCGAATCGAAGCCATCCTCGACCTCGGATCGGAGGGGGCTCGATGAAGCGTTCGATCGCGAGCCTCCTGACCGCCCTGCTGGTG
>JAACEA010000072.1 GCA_009936695.1 Planctomycetia bacterium | reverse complement strand
GTCGATACGCCACCGCCCAGCCCGTCGCCGGGCCGGATCGTCGCGAGCAACGGTCGGTGGTGTCGCGTTTCCAGCCTCGGGAACGATGGCGGCGATCGCCCGCTCGGGGAATGTTCGCGTGCCCGGGCCGATGGAACTCGGTAGCGCGATGACGACGCCGCCACTCGCCACGAAGGCTGCGAGTCGTCGAGCGAGTCTCGACGAGGGGTCGGCAAGCCACGCGGCGTCGACTGGCGAGCGGACCACGAGGACCGGAAAGCGCCGCCAGGATTCCGGTGGGTCGTCAAGGTCGATTCGGATCCACCCGGTGACGCGTTCGAGATGCTCGGAGACCAGTCGGCACGCATCGCCGAGGAGGTCGTCGATCGGCGGTCGGTCACCGACGTCGATGCAGGCGAAGGCGACGGGCTCGAGGCCACGGCGGAGCACCAGCAGCGCGAACGCGAGGCGATCGATCCGCGGCGTTCCCCGGATGCGCGGTGGGTGTCGAGGTTCCACCAGAAAGAGTCGTCGGCGGATCATCGCGGCGGATTCCTGAAACCAGTCGCGTGTCCCCAGGGTTCGAACACCGGTCATCCGGGCCGCCCGCTCCATCGCGTGTATCCAATACAGATGCCAGCGCGGGCATCCGGGATTGGCCTCGACATCGAATCGGGCCTCGAGCCAGGTCACGGCCTTCGTCATCGCGTCCAGCATTCTTCGCCGGTCGTCCCGACGGGACGGGAGGTGCTTTTCGATGATCGCGAGCGACGCCACCCCGGCGGCCGTCATCGACCCACGCGATGGGTCGCCGATGCGTCGGTAGCCCCAGCCGCCATCGGGATTCTGGGTCCCGATGAACCGGGCTCGGACGCGATCGAAGACCGCCGCCGGTATCGAGGCCCCTCGCTGCGCGGCCTCGGTGATCGCCTGGAGCCCGAACTGGGTGAGGGACTGGTCGATGAAACCGAGCCGGGGGGAGGGGCCGTAGTCCCAGCCTCCGCCTTCCACCGAAAAGCGTTCGAGAAGTCGTTCGCACTCGAGGCGTCGAGCGCGGTCGAAGTCCGGGAGTCGGCACCAGACCATGAGCCGGGCGGCGATCGCGTAGGTGCCATCGGCGGGTGTGGTCGACATCCAGTCGATCGCGGCGACGATCCGTGGTGATTGGGCCGGAATGCCGGCATCGAGCAGGGCGAGCACTGCGAGCGCGGTTCGGCCGGTGGGCTGGGGAGATTGGCCCGACGGGGGGCGAATCGGTTCCCAGTGCCGGGTGGGATGGTGACGTTCAAGGATGACCTCCACGAGGGCATCGAGCATGCCTCGGACGGTCTCTTCCGTGACCACCGCCGATTGCTTCGCCTCGACCCGAGGCATGGCTCGAGCGGTGATCCGAGAATGGACTTGGAGATGGTCGGTCGCGACGGGGTCTCCCGCCGACGCAATCATGCTGGTGAGGCCGATGACGCCGATCGCCAGCGTCTTCGTCCGCCCTTCCGTCGTTGTTCGGTCGCCCATCGGGGTGTCGTCGTCCGGCCCGCCCCGACTGTAGAGGCCAATCCAGCATCATCGCGGGGCGGTCGCGGAATCTCCGAGGCGACGGTCCTTTTCGGTGGGGAGCTCCGATGAGGTTGAGACGGAGTCCCGGTCCGCGTACCTTCTCCCGATGCCCATTCTCGTCATCCAGCACTCCAACGCGAGCGACACCGGCCTGATCGGTGAAGCCCTCCTTCGACACGGCCTTCGCTGTCGCACCATTCGGCTTGCCGACGGCGATCAGATCCCCGCGGATCTTGACGGCATCGATGGCATTCTCTCGATGGGGGGATCGGCCTCCGCGACCGATGACTCCTTGCCCTGGATCGCCGATGAGATCGCCCTGCTCGCCGCCGCCTCCGCCGCCCAGATTCCGGTCCTCGGTGTCTGTCTCGGAGCGCAGCTGCTCGCCCGCGCCCTTGGTGGAACCGTCGCTCGAATGGAGTCCGCCTCCGTCGGGCCGTGCCGAGTGGACATGACGGTCGCGGGCCGGGACGACCCGATGTTCCGCGGCCTGCCCTGGTACGCCACCTGGCCGGCCTGGCATCAAGATGAGATCACGGCCCTTCCGCCCGAGGCGAGGCTGCTGGCGAAGAGTGAGGCGTGTGGCGTGGAGGCGTTCGCCCACGGCGTCTTCGCCTACGGCGTTCAGTTCCACCCGGAATGGACGGCGACGCGAATCACCGAACTCTGCGACGACCCCGCGGAACATCTCAATCCGACCGCCGACTATGGCGGCATCAAGGCGGCAGTCCGGGACGAAGCGGAATCGATCGAGCGCATGGGTTCGCGATTCGCCGAGAACGTGGCGTCCTATCTCGTGCCGGTCGAGCGTGTGAACGCCGGGATTCCAAAGGACATCCACCACTGAAGCACGCAGGACGTCATCAACGGTTCGGAACCTTGCGAGAAGCGTCGGCCGTCCCGGACGAGATGCTCCCGGGGGTCCCTTCCATCGGTGATCGCCTCGCTTCGGTCGTCGTGGGGGTGGTCGTCTCGGTCGTGTGCCTGGCGGGGGCGCCCGCGTCCGCGGAGTCGGTCCAGGAGGCCGAGCCTCCCAAGGTCGTCGATGACGGGAAAGGCGTTGATGCACCATCCCCGCTTGCCGACGAGATCGAGAGCGTCAACAAGGCGATCGCGGAGGCCAAGGCGGAAAAAAGCCCGAACGACGCGAAGATCGAGTCGCTTCAACAACGACTTCGTGATCTCAGTGACACGCTCGCCGCCCAAAAGCGGGCCATGGGTTATCAGGACAAGACGCGGGCGATCGTCGAGTCGAGGGCCCGCGCGAAGGCGCTGCTCGAAGAATCCACGAAACCGTATGTCAACCCGGACATTCCATCGGATCTCGATGACGAGGCGTTCGCGACCGGTGTCGACGCCGCGCAAGCCGCCAGCCGTGTCGCTTCGCAGGCGCTGTCGGAGGTCAACGAGGAGCAGGCTCGTCGGCGGGATCGTCGCGTCCAGATCCCGAAACTCATCTCCGAGGCGGAAGCGGGCCTTCTCTCGCTCGAGTCGCGATCCGATCTGACACCGTTCGAGCAGATTCAGCGTCGAAAGTATCGCGCGCAGATCGAGGCCCTGGAGGCTGAAGAGCGGTTCTACACCGATTCGGACGACGTGCTTCGAATCGAGCGCAGGGCCCGGATCCAGATTCTCGCCCGCGTCGACCGGACAATGGAAGCCTGGATGGCGCGGGTCTCGAAGAGACGGATTCTCGACGCGGAGGTGACGCGGGCCGAGGCTGCGGCGGTCGCGGAGGCGCTGGTGTCGCCGATCGCCAGGGCGGAGGCTCGAGAGAACGAACGGATGGCGATGAGCCTGGCTGCGGTCGTCGCCAAACGAGACTCGCTTCTCGCCGAGCTCGACAGGCAGCAGGGCCTGCTCAATCGGCTCAAGGCGCGGGTCGAGAACGACGACGCCAAGTTCCGCGGTCGAGTCACGCCCGAGGTCGCCGAGTTGCTTCGGAAGCGTCTTTCGGATTTCCCCGACGAGCAGGAGTTGATGCGTCGGGTCCGCGAACTCAGGGTCATGCGGTCGGACCTCGATCTCGATCGCGTGCTCCTGCTCGACGGGCTCGATGCACTGGCCGATCCGAATCGATTCGCCGTTTCGGTGGCGATGGCCGCGGGGCTCGACGGGCCCCAGGCCGAACCGGTGGTCGAGGAGCTCGTTCGGGTCTACGAGGCCCGGCTGGACCAGTTCGGGCAGCCGCTGCTTGCGGCGGTCAACGAGGAGCTCCAGACGCTCGCAACCCTCGTCGACGTCGATCTGGCGCTGGCGACGCTGAGCAAGCGATATCGGGAGCTGGTGTTGCGCGAGACGCTCTGGATCCGCGACGTGAGGGCGTTCAAGCCCGGGTTCCTCGGCCGAACCATCACCGAGACCGGCGAACTCTTCCGGCCGTCCCGATGGCTCGGCCTCCTCGAGGCGTTCGGTGATGCGGCGGTCCAGCGTCCGCTCGCCCTTCTGTTCGGGGTGTCGTTTCCGTTGGCGATGCTTGCGCTCCGTCAACGGATCGCGGCGCGAATCGTGCTGTCGGGCGTTCGGGTCACTCGTCCCTCGACCGACCATTTTCGGGAGACGATCGTGTGTCTCCTGCTGGCGTTCCTGCACGGCGCGACACTCGCGGTGCCGGTGCTGGTCTTCGGCTCGCTGCTCGCGGACGTCCGGATCGGGAACGACTTCGCGACCATCGTCGGCCGGAACAGCGAGATGGCGGCGTGGTATCTGCTCTGGTTGGGAACCATCTACTCGATCGTGCGTCCCGAGGGGCTCGCCGAACGGCACTTCCGATGGCCGCAGACCACGAGACGCGCGATCCGGGCCGCGATGATTCCCCTTCTGGTGACCGTGCCGATCGGTTTCATGGACCGCATGTGCAACGCTGGAGCCCTCGACCTGCCGGATGCGGGACGGCTCTTCTACGGTGTCCTTCCGCTCTGCTTCATCGTGACCGGGTACATCCTGCTCAATCCGGTCAAGGGGCTCTTCGCCAGCACCATCGTCGATCAGCCCGACTCCAGAGTCGCGCAGGCGCCCTGGCTTCCGCTGCTGATCGTCACCGGCATCCTGGTCACGGTGGGGATTCTCTCCGTCGCGGGCTGGTACGCCACGATTCTCCTGCTCCAGCGGGTGCTGATCCTCAGCATCATGTTCATCGCCGTCCTGATGATCGCGCGGGAGCTTCTGCTCAGACTGTTGACCTGTCGGCAGCGGGTTCAGGTGCTGGCGCTGCGCCGGCAGGAGGCGGAAGGGGAGGACATCACCGAACAGGAGGTCAATCTCAAGACGCTCAGCGGACAGACGCAGGGGGCCATCGGATTCACGGTCTTCGTGTTGCTGGCGACGGGTCTGTGGTTCCTGTGGTCGCCGGTGCTCCCCGCCCTGCAGTTCGGGGATGGGATCGTGCTCTGGAGCCGGGCGATCGAGTCGCTGGTGGCGAACGAGGACGGGGCGCTCGTCCAGACGACGATCGCCCAGCCGATCACGCTCCGCGACGTCGGGGCGGCCGTCTTCACCATCGGCTTCGCCATGTACGCGGCCCGCCACATTCCCTACCTCCTCGGCCTGCTCCTGCTCGATCGATTCCGGGTGGGGGTGGGGAACCGCTACGCCGCGGTCCAGATCGTCCGTTGGGCGATCGGATTCGGGGGCCTCGCGGCGGGGGTCGCGATGCTCGGTGTCACCTGGGACAGCGTGCAGTGGCTTGCGGCCGGTTTCACGGTGGGACTGGGGTTCGGCCTGCAGGAGATCTTCGCCAACTTCATCTCCGGGATCATCATTCTCTTCGAGCAACCGGTCCGGGTCGGCGACATGGTGACGGTCGGGGGGACGACGGGCCGGATCACCACCGTGCGGATGCGGTCGACGGCGATCACCGACTGGGACAACAAGGTCCTGATGGTCCCGAACAAGATGCTGATCACGCAGGAGGTCATCAACTGGTCCCAGGGGGAAACCAGCATTCGCGTGGTCCTTGCGGTCGGTGTCTCCTACGGCGAGGATCCCGAGAAGGTCGCGGCCATCCTGCTCGACGCCGGGCGCGCAGCGCCGCACGTCCTCGAGGAACCCGAACCGACGGTGAACTTCAACGGGTTCGGCGAGAGTTCGATGAACTTCGAACTCCGGGTCTTCATCCCGACCACCGACCGGCTCGTGGAGACGCGAACCTGGATCAACACCGACGTGAAGCGGCGGTTCGACGAAGCCGGGGTGACGATTCCGTTCCCGCAGCGGGACATCCGGGTCACCATGATCGGTGGTGCGGCCATCGAGCCCGCCGCGAAGCGCGACGATGGCGACCGAACCGAGTCGCCGCCGGGCGCCGAGGCGTGAACGACTCGAGCAGGATCGCGACCCGTCTCCGACCCTTCGGCACCTCGATCTTCTCGGAGATGTCGGCCCTCGCCGCCCGGCACGACGCGATCAACCTCGGGCAGGGATTCCCGGATTTCGACGGACCGTCCGAGGTCCTCGAGTCCGCGGCCCGCGCCGTCCGGGACGGGCCGAACCAGTACGCGCCGCTCGCCGGCCTTCCAATCCTGAGGCGGGCGATCGCGGACTGGTTCGACCGGCGGTACGGGCTTCGCGTCGATCCGGATTCGGAAGTGACCGTGACCAGTGGATGCACCGGCGCGATCGCCGATGCGATGCTGGGTCTGCTCGAGCCCGGCGACGAGGTCGTGCTCGTCGAGCCGTGGTACGACTGCTATCCCGCCGCCGTCGCGATGGCGGGTGGGCGGTGTCGATTCGTGACGCCCGTGGCGCCGGGGTATCGCCTCGAGGCGGCGATGCTCGAAGCGGTGGTGACCGCGCGGACGCGGGTGCTGGTGGTCAACTCGCCGCACAATCCGACGGGACGGGTGTTCGACGAGGACGAGTGGGACGTGATCGAGGCGTTCTGCGAGCGGCATGACGTGATTCTCATCAGCGACGAGGTGTACGAGACGCTGACCTTCAAGCGGCCGCATCGGCCCGCCTGGATGCGGCCGGGACTTCGCTCACGCGCGATCATCGCCTCCGGCGTCGGCAAGTCGTTTTCGTTGACCGGCTGGAAGGTCGGCTGGACGGTGGCGTCGCCCGCGTTGACCGAGGCGATCCAGGCGGCGCACCAGTTCACGATCTTCAGCGTGGCGACACCGCTCCAGGTCGGGACCGCCACGGCGCTCGGGCTTCCCGACGCCTATTTCGACGAGTTCATCGCCGACTACCGGGCGCGACGTGATCAACTCGTGGAGGGGCTTCGTTCGGTCGGGCTCGAGCCGATCGTTCCCGAGGGAACCTACTTCACGCTGGTGGAGACCGCGCCGCTCGGCATCACCGACGATCGCGCGTTCTGCGAGCGACTGGTGCGGGAAATCGGCGTCGCCGCGATCCCCACCTCGTCCTTCGACCACGCGGGCCGGAGCGGCCCGATCCGGTTCGCGTTCTGCAAGCAGCCGGAGGTGCTTGCCGAAGCGATCGATCGACTCGGTCGGGTCCGGGCCCTCCTCGCATGACCGGTTCGGTCCTCGTCGCCACCGACTGGGTGGTGATCGCGGGTTACCTCGGTCTGGTCCTCGCCATCGGGATCTTCTTCGCACGGCGAGGTTCCTCCAGCACCGGCGGGTACTTCCTCGCCGGGCGCTCGCTTCCGTGGTGGGTCGCGGGAACCTCGATCGTCGCCACGACGTTCTCGAGCGACACGCCGCTCCAGGTGGTGTCGCTGGTCCGGCAGGGCGGGATCGGCGAGAACTGGTGGTGGTGGTCGATGGCGGCGGGGCACGCGGCCGGCGTGTTCCTCTTCGCGCCGTTGTGGCGACGGAGTGCGCTGCTCACCGACGTCGAGTTCATCACGACCCGCTACGAAGGGATTTCGGCGCGAATCCTGAGGATCGTCGAAGGGCTCTGGCAGGGATTGCTGGTCAACGGCGTGGTGCTGGCATCGGTCACCATCGGCATGGCCACGATCGTGCGGGTGATGCTCGGCATCCCCGCGGATGCGGTCATCGAGATCGGCGGGTTCCGGCTCGACGCCGCGACCGGACTCGTTGCGGCCCTCGCGATCGCGACCCTCGGCTATTCGATGCTGTCCGGGCTCTACGGCGTCGCGTGGTCGGACCTGCCGCAGTTCATCCTCGCGATGGTGGGGTCGGTGGTGCTCGCGATCACGGTGGTGACGGATCTCGGCGGTCTGGACGTGTTGATCGAGCGACTCGACGCGACGCCATGGGCGCCCGCGAACGCCACCGATCTCGCGCCGTCGACCGCGGATGGCGCCGCGATGGCGACCGCGATCGCATTCTTCACGCTGAACTGGTGGGCCCGGGTTCCCGGTCATGGGGCGCTTGCGCAGCGGCTGCTGGCGACGCGTTCCCCGCGGGACGGCGCGCTCGCGCTGGCGTGGTTCACCATCGCCCATTACGTGCTGCGGCCATGGCCGTGGATCATCGTCGCCCTTGCCTCGATCGTGCTCGTTCCAACGACGTTCGACGCCGCCGAAGGGGCCTGGGTCGCGGCGATTCCGGACAAGGACGCCTTTCCGTGGATGATCCGAAATCACCTCGGCCCCGGCTTCCGGGGATTGCTGGTGGTCGCGATGCTCGGGGCGTTCATGAGCACCGTCGACACACACGTGAACCTCTCCTCCGCGTATCTGCTCAACGACGTGCTTCGGCCGACCCGTCGCCTGCTTCGGCGGGAGGTCGAGCCGGCCTCGGGATCGGGTGACGGGGGAGGAGCCGGCGAGGTCTGGAAGGCGAGGGCGCTCGCCATCCCGGTGCTCGTTCTGGTGCTTCTGGTGGCGAGTGGATTCGACGACATCATCAAGCTCTACAAGTACCTGGGGGTCATCGCGGCCGGCACCGCGCCGGTCCTCATCCTCCGCTGGTACTGGTGGCGAACGACGGCGTGGAGCGAGATCGCGGCGATGGCAGCCTCACTCCTGGTGGGGAACCTGCTGGTTCGATTCGGGCCGCTCGCGGTCCCCGCGGAGGGTTCGGACGACCTCTTCGGCCCTCGGCTTCTCGCAGTCACGATCGCCTCCGCCGCGGTGTGGATCCCGGCCACCCTGCTCAGTCGACCGGCAAGCGACGCCCGGCTGGTTCGGTTCCTCGCGGCGGTCCAGCCGGGTGGACCGGGTTGGCGAGGCTTCGCTCGTCGAGTCGGCGAGCCCGAGCCTCGGGGGATCCTCGTGCCGATACTCTGGGCCGGACTCGGGACCGGGGGGATCTGGATGGCGATCGTCGGGATCGGCTGGCTGCTCCTCGGTCGCCCCACCGAGGGCCTCCTGATGGTGCTCGGAGCCGGTGCCATCGGCGTGCCCACGATCCGGGCGGCGGCACGGCTGGGGGCCCGCTGACTTGATCGATCGCGGATCCCTGCTATCCTCTCGGATTCCCCTCGGGCCGCGTCGTGACGCCGCCTCGCCGCAGAAACCGTCCTTCGGGACCCGGAGCCAGACCGTGTACGCAATCATCGAAGACAGCGGAACCCAGATCATGGTGCGTCCCGGAGACGTCATCGAGATCGATCCCCGCACCGATGGCAGCGAACCCAAGGGCGACCTGGTGTTCGACCGCGTGCTGTCCGTCAGCAACGAGGACGGCAAGGGCGGCACCGTCGGCACCCCGTACGTCAATGGCGCCACGGTCGCCGCGGAGATCCTCGGCGAGAAGAAGGGCGAGAAGCTCGTCTCGGTTCGCTACAAGCGGCGAAAGAGCATGCGTCGCAAGACCGGCCATCGTCAGCAGTATCTGACGGTCCGCATCGGCGACATCTCGGGCGGCTGAAGCGCGACGCTTCGACCTCGATCGGTGAATCACGACACCCGTCGGCCATTCAGGCCGACGGGTGTCTTCTTTTCGATCGACGCCCCTCGGCGTGCATCGACGGCACATGCGGATCGCGTGGGCTTCGGTCCCCGATTCAGACCCGGCCGATCATCCGTCTCACCGCGTCCACGGACTCCGGTTCGCCGGTCCTCGCGGACAGCATGACGGCCTCGCAGGTGGCAAGCAGGTCGATGGTCGCTTCGGAGGTGCGTCCGGGTTCCACACCGGCCCGGATGCGGACCTGCGTTCGAATCGACTCGACGAGTTCGGCGGTGAAGTCCGTCCGCTGGTCCGGGGCCCCGGAGTCATGATCGATGATCTCGCCGTCGCGGCCGGCCCAGTCGACTCGGCCGTCGTTCCACTGCAGGCGTCCACCCCCGCCGTAGAGCGTGGCCATCCGAACGTGGCGTCCGACCTCCGTTCCGGCCGTCACCGAGGCGGCTCGACCATCCGAGAAGCGTGCGATCGCCATGATCCGATTCGGCCGCGATGACGGCGTACCGACCGGTCGCGTGGCGGTCGCATCGACATGTGTGGGCGTCCCGAACCAGGCCGAAAGCAGGTCGAAGGCGTCGAAGAGTCGGCCGGTGAGGGCGGCTTCCCGCTCGGGACCGGAGCACTCGATCGCGGCGCCGGAAGGGGTCTCGAAGGCGATCCCGGCGTCGATCAGTCGTCGACCCGCGGCAAGGTCGCGAAAGGTGGGTACGGGCGTCGGCAGATGGGTCGATGCGAGGAGCTCGGCGGATTCCTCGATGGATGCGGGGCGGGGCGCGAGCGTCAGGAGCGGACGGCGAGCCCGCTCGGCCTCGGCGACCATGGCGGCCAGGACGTCGGTCGGCATCACCCGGTCGGGATCGGCGATGAGCGTGGCATCGGCGTCGGCGTGGGCGAGGCTCCGCGGATCGTCGTGAAAGACCACGCCGATCCTGGTGGCTTCCTGACGGATCGACACCGCTTCGCCGCCGATCGCCGCTGGCTCCAGGCGTCCGTCGTCGAACATCCCCTGCAGCATGCTCGCCTGCCGTTCGCCCGCCCAGATCGCCACGCGTTCTCGGTTCCCTTCCGGCATGGCCGGATGCTAGCGGGTGTTCCCCACATCCGGGGGACGTTCGGGGATTCAGTGCTAGACTACGAACGGCGAACGGGCGATCGCGTCGGTCAAACGGCGAGGAAAGTCCGAGCACGACAGGACAATGGTGGTGGGTAACACCCACCGGCCCGTGGGCTGCGGGTCAGGGAAAGTGCCACAGAAAAGAAACCGCCGATGTGACTTCGGTCGCAGGCAAGGGTGAAAAGGTGTGGTAAGAGCACACCGCCCGTTCCGGTGACGGACGGGGCACGGCAAACCCCACCGCGTGCAAGCGCAAGCAGCTTCTATCGAGCGTCGATCGGCGACGATCGGCCTTCGGATCCGTGGTCCGCGGATTGAAGCGGGTGGCGTGCTGGAGGACGTCGGTGACGGCGTTCCCAGAGAAATGATCGCCGCGGCGACCTCGATCGGAGGTCGTTCGACGGAACTCGGCTTACAGTTCGTCCCAGCCCGACCCGCCCCGGCCTTTGCTCGAAGGCCGGGGCGTTTTCGTTCACGAGGGCGGTGATTCGAGGATTAATCTCGTGTCTCGCGCGAATTGGTCGAACCTACGGGGTGGATCGCTCGTAAATATCGGTTTGCGAGAAATTTACGACCAGATCTTGTGGTTTCGTGAATGGAAGTCCACCACACCTTGTTTTCTGAAATGAATCGGAACGTCCTTGCCTTTCAGGGCGTCCTCGCGACAATAGCGTCGGCGGTGCGGGCTTCCCGCTTGCTGACAAACGAGACGCGGTTTTCGCAGAGTTCGGATCGATTTGGACGATTTGGATGCGGAAGCCCGCTCGAAGAGAAGAGACGTAGTTCGGATTTTGTGTTCGTTCCGCCAGTGGGGTGCCGGCGGATGGAGGCTCGAGTCGTTCGGGAAGGCTGTCTTTCAGCCACCTGCGGAGCGACCCAGGCGAGGTGGAGGCCACCCGGCGTGCCGGGCGGATCGGCGAAGGCCGAGCGGGAAGGAAACGGGTGAATCCCGTTTCGAGGCGTGGTCATCGTGCGAGCGACACGGATCGTTCCGTTCGCTTGATGACCGAAGTGACGCCGACGGCGTGTGGATCACGCCCGAGGCGCAACCGGCGAAGCATGGCATGCATGGCCGGTGGCACATGGCTCGGTGAAACATGGCTCGATCGAGAGCCGGGAAGGACCCATCACCATGTCGATCGCATCAAGCAAGACGACTTCACTGCAGGCTTACACCATGCTGGTCTATCGCAAGCCGCTCCATCCCGAGTTCTTCGGGATCGAGGGCCGCAAGCGAATCCAGCAGGATGACTTCGAGTTCGAAGGTTGGATCTTCCCCGGCGGGCAGCTCTCGCGGTTCCAGTCCGGCAACGTGACGATCTGCGAGGTCGTGACGGATCAGGTCGAAAGCCTTCCCGAGAAGGGGCTCGTCGCGAACCTGCCATGCGCCGGCGAACGGGATTTCGAGAACACCTTCGGTGACGCCGTCACGTACATGACGACGATGCAGACCGAGACCCTCTCGGATCATCTCTACGAGTCCACCTACCGGGAGATGACGCAGCACGCCCGGGAGTCCAATTCGCTCGTGGTCCGTTCGGATGGCGCGTCGCGTCCGGAGATGTCGGTGCTCGACATCCAGCGATATCGAACCGAGGTTCACGTGCAGGGATATCACCTTCGCGCCGATTGCGGACTCGTCCTTCGGACGCAGTCCATGTTCAGGCTCGGGGTCGACGAAGAAGAGGAATGATCCTCCGGTCCTGCGACCGGCGAGCACGACCGCACGCGGCGGCGCCGTCCTTCGGGGCGCGCCGCCGCGTTCTTGTCGGTCCAGTGCTCGGCCCGCGTCTCCATCGGTAGACTGGGGGGATGGGAATCATCGAGGATCC
>JAACEA010000511.1 GCA_009936695.1 Planctomycetia bacterium | reverse complement strand
ATGCCACGCCACACGCCGAAGTCCCGCAACCACCGCATGCGACCGGTGTATCGATCGAATCCCCGGATCAGGAACCCCTCGTTGACGAGAACGAGGTCCCCGTACACCGCGGGCACCGTCGTCATGCTCGATCCCGCAAGCCGCGCTCTCGACGCGTTCGATTCGGAAAAGGCGCGCCCATCGACGGAGTCGTAGTAGCGGCGGCGATACAGCGTGTCGAGCAGCGGCTCCTCCCAGATCCGAGTCCAATCGGCATCGCGGATCGATGCGAGGCTGGGAATGGGCCGCCGGACCCCGGGGTCGGGAGTCGCCCCGATGCGACGGATCATCGCCTCGGCCTCCTCGTCCACCGTGGCGAGTTCACCGAGGACGCCCTCGAGCGTCGCCACCAGATCCACTCGATCGCGAGCCGCAGGATCACGGCGCAACGCCGCCACGCAGCCGAGTCCCCGAAGAACGAGGAGACGACGACGCCAATCGGCAGCGCCGGGCCAGGACTCGAGGTCATCGAGCATCGTGAGTCCCGCCAACGGACTCCCGGACTCGATCGCCATCTGAGCCAGCCGAAGCCCGGACTCCAATCCGGCATCGGTCAGCGGCCGCCGATCGAACGCCTCTCCCGGGTTCCCCGTCTCCAGCAATCGAGTCGCGTTGGCGGACACCTCGCGACGCCACGCCGCCAGCACCGTGGCATCGGAGCGGAGGATCCTGATCGCCTCGTCCCGGACGGACGCGAACCGACCGGGCCGATCCGTCTCGGCGAGACGGATCCCGTACTCGTCGAGCAGCGACGCGAGAAGGTCCGCCGTACGGGCCGGGTTGTCCTTGGCCTGGACCATCGCCTCGTTCAGAGAGCGGGTCGCGACGGGTGAATCGTCGACGGTCACGGCGATGTCCACCTGTCGAGGCACCGCCATCGCGGTGGAGCACAGCAGGAGCGGGATCATCGGGGCGAGACGGACCCACCCGCGAAGTCCGCGAAAATCGAGCCCTTGCTTGGTCATCGTTGGCGTCACCATGAGGATCGGGAGCGAATCACCCCCTCTCTGTACAGTATGCGAAGCATGAACCTCCGACTCGTCCTCAACCCGACCGTCCTCCTGGTTTCGACGGTGCTTTTCGCCGTCGGGTGCGGTGCGGTCCCCCGGGTCGCCACGACGGGCGCACGACCGACGGCGAGAACCGACGACGCCGCCCAGTTCCGGATCGATCTTCGACTGACCAATGACGGCTCCGAGGACATTCCCCTCGAGCGATTCGAGTACGTGTTCACCGTCCAGGACCTGGGGGCGTTCGAGGGCCGCTGGGCGGCTCTCCGGACGATTCCACCCGGCCAGTCGATCACCATGGAGATTCCCGCCTCGATTGCCCTGCCCGCGGATCTCGCCGAGCAGGTCGATCTCGACGCCCCGATCTCGTGGCGCCTCGAGGGTGGCGTCCGATATCAGGCCCCGGGATTCCTCGGCCGAATCCTGTTCGACGTCGGTATCCGCCGTCCCACCGAGCCGTTCAGCGGTTCCGGCACCTTCACGCTGAACCGAGCCGCGACATCCGCACCACCGGAATCGTCGGAAAACGGCACCAAGGCCCCCTGATCCGACCGAACCCGCGAGGTTCCAGTCAACCCGCGCCTCCGCCCGACCGATGCTCCCAAGGAAGTTCGGTTCCTTCATCCGGCGGAGTGGCAGATGCATCTCAACGACATTCTTCGACAGGCGTTCGAGCAGGACGCGTCCGACATCCATCTCGTGGCTGGCCATCCTCCGATGGTGCGGGTGCACACGGTGATGACGGCCATGGAGTGCCCCCCGCTCACCCCGGAGGGCCTGCGCCGTGCGCTGGAGCAGATGCTGACACCCGCTCAGCTCAAGGTCTTCGACGCCGAGATGGACCTCGACTTCTCCTATGAAGTGACGGGACTCCAGCGCTACCGGGTCAACGCCCACCTTCAGAAGGGCGTGGTCGGCCTGGCGCTTCGTGGAATCAAGTCCACGGTTCCGCCGCTCGCCGATCTCAATCTGCCGGAGGTCATCTCCCGACTCACCTACCTGCCCCGGGGCCTCGTCCTCGTGACGGGCGACACGGGTTCCGGCAAGTCGACGACGCTCGCCGCCATGATCCAGGCGATGAACGAACGCTACCGCAAGCACGTCATCACCCTCGAAGATCCGACGGAATACGTGTTCGAGAGCGACAAGTGCCTGATCGAACAACGTGAACTCGGCACCGACATGCCCAGCTTCGCGAGCGGCCTCAAGCATGCCCTTCGCCAGGATCCCGACATCATCCTGGTCGGCGAGATGCGGGACCTCGAGACGTCGGCGCTCGCGATCAGCGCTGCCGAGACCGGTCACCTCGTCTTCTCGACGCTTCACACCGTCGACGCGTCCCAGACCGTCGAACGGATCATCGACATGTATCCGGCCGGCCAGCAGAACCAGATCCGGTCGATGCTCGCGAACACCCTTCAGGCGGTGGTGAGCCAGACGCTCTTCAGTCGGATCGATCGTTCGGGCATGGTCCCGGCGATCGAGATCATGCTCTGCACGCCCGCGATCCGGAACATCATCCGCGAGGCGCGGACCTTCGAGATCCCGAACGTGATCGACACCAACCGCCAGCTCGGCATGATCGGTCTCGACACCGCGATCGCGGAGCTCTTCTACAACGGAATGATCAGTCGCGAGGACGCGATCGCCCAGTCCGCGAACCCCGACAAGCTCGAACGCATGATCGCCGCCTGAGGCGAGGGACGGAAGCAACACCATGCCCCAGTACACCTATCAGGCCCGCAACGGATCGGGAACCGTCGAAGCCGGCGCCCTCGCCGCGACGGACGCCGCGACCGCGGCCGCGATGCTCCGGGGCAAGGGGCTCCACGTGGTCCAGCTCGCCCCCACCGCGACCCAGGATCGCTTCTCGGGTCTCAGTGAGAAACTGAGCTGGTCGAGCGGTCCGGGCAAGAAGGAGATCCTCGACTTCACGACCCAGCTCGCGGTCATGATCCGCGCCGGGATCAGCATCCGGCAGGCCCTCGAAGGGATCGCGGACCAGACCACCAACGTCAAGTTCAAGCGGATCCTGCTCGAGATCAAGTCGGACATCGAGAGCGGACGACAGTTCTCCGAGGCGATCTCCAAGCATCCGAAGCTCTTCGGCCAGCTCTACATCAGCATGGTCAAGGCATCGGAGATGAGCGGTGCGTTCGCACGCATGCTCGATCGGATCGCCGCCTATCTCCAGCAGGAACTGGAGACGCGGAAGATGGTGGTCGGCGCGAGCATCTACCCCGGGATCATCGCCACCATGGCGATCGGCGTGACCGTCTTCCTGCTGACGTTCGTGCTTCCGCGATTCGCGGGCGTGTTCGAGGGCAAGGAGGAGGCCCTGCCGGGCCCGACGAAGTTCCTCATGTCGCTCTCGGACTTCATGGTCGGCTTCTGGTGGGTCATTCTCATCGCCGCCGCGGCCGCGATCACGGGGTTCGTCCTGTTCGTGCGGACCGAGCTCGGCGGTTTCTGGTGGGACCGATCGAAGCTCTCGATGCCCGTCGCGAATCGGATGTTCCGAGCCCTCTACATCAGCCGTTCCCTTCACACCATGGGCGAACTGCTCAACGCCGGCGTGCCCATGCTCGACACCCTCGCCATCACCGGCGACATCTCGGGGAACCGCCTGTTCAAGCGGATGTGGCGTTCCGTGCACGCCTCGGTGCGACAGGGTCGGAAGATCCAGACGCAGCTGTCGAAGTCCCCCCTTCTCCCGAAGTCCGTCGTCCAGATGGTCGCGGCGGGCGAGGACTCCGGCAAGCTCGGTGAGGTGCTCGACGAGGTCAGCGACTACTACCACCGCGTGCTTCGAGAAGCGATCAAGGCGGTCACCAGCATGATCGAACCGCTGATGATCGTGATCATGGGTTCGATCGTGGGTTTCATCGCCATGGCGATCATCCTGCCCATCTTCAAGATGAGCAGCCTGGTGTCCGGCTGAATGGAGGAGGATCCGATGTCGCATCACGCCCGACAAGTCGTGCATCGAGGCCGTCGCCGCGGGTTCACTCTCATCGAATCGGCGCTCGCCACCGTCATCATCGGCACCGGAGTGCTCGCGATGATCGCGGCGCAGCAGACCTTCCACCGCCAGAACGGCTGGGCCCAGCGATCCGCGAACGCGATGCGACTCGCGGGCGAGATCCGCGAACTCACACTCAACCTCCCCACCATCGATCCGGTGACCGGATCGGAGTACTGGGGACCGGAGCCCAACGAGGTCGTGGCGGAAGACTGGGACGACATCGACGACTTCGACGGCGCCGTCTTCTCGGCGGACCTTGGAAACGGGCCGATCACCGCGATGCGGACTCCGTTCTCCAACATGCCGGGATGGCGACAGCGGATCCTCGTCTCGAACGTCGATCCGTTCGACGTGCGCACCACGCTCGAGGACGGCAGCAGCGAGATGACCAGGGTCGAAGTGATCGTGGAATACCAGGGGCCGAACGACATCGAATCCATGGAGATCACGAGGCTCACCTGGATCCAGCCGCGATGAGCCGCGGATCCGTCGACACCGCGAGGCGCGGAGCGAGATCATGAGACCCAACGACTTCGAGCCACGACGTTCCCTGACACGCCGCCGACGGCGGGGTGTCGCGAGCGTGCTTTCCATGATGTTCCTCGTGATCTTCGGCTCGCTCGCCGCGGCGATGGCCGTGGTGGCGAGCGGAAACGTGCGGACCGCCGACGTCTCCCTGCGGGTCAGCCGCTCGACCAGCGCCGCGGAGACCGGACTCGTCTACGGCACCTGGATCCTCGAACGCGAGGCCAGCCGTTTCGTGGTCCGAAAGGGCGAGATCGACGCTGAATTCACCGCCGAACTCTGGAACGGGACCTACGACACCTCGACCGACGGTGAAGTCATCGTCTCCCCGGCCGACGGGTACGTCACCAGCACCGACCCTTCCAGCCTCGCGGAAGCCGTGCGGGACGCCCACCTCGCAGGCGACCACGGCGAGATCATCGAGCCCGGCGACGCCGCGCTTCCCGACATCGACACCAGCGGTGATCTGCTCGCGGTGCGGCCGATCCGCGTCTCCGCCGAAGAGAACGCCGCCTACTTTCGACTGCGGTACGAGCTGGTTCCGGACGAAGCCGCCATCCGCATCACCAGCGAAGGGGTCGATCGGGAAGTCCGTCGGACCCTTTCGATGCTCGTCCAACTGGACAAGCGGATCGAGTACGCGGTGGTGAGCCCGAACCGGATCATGATCGGGAAGAACGTCCTGATCGTCGGCCCGCTGGGGACTCGTTACGGAGAAGCCGAAGGCGAACTCAACGCCGGCAACGGCAATCCGCTCGACATGCGGAGCGACATCCGCTGGCTGACCCCGGCCCTCGATGCGCGGCTGGACGAGTTCGAGGCGATCGTCGCCGAAGCGGACGTGGACGACGACGGCCGGCTCCGACCGGGTCACCCCGTCGAGGGCCTTGCCCTCAACGAGGCGTTCGAGGACCTGGACGGCGACGAGTTCATCGACGAATTCGATCTGTTCCTCGAGGCGTTCGACCTCGACGGCGACGGGCGGGTCGTCTACGACCAGACCCTCGCGAACGGGGCGACCGAGGAGTTCGCAGGCATCGACGACCAGTTCGCCCATCTCGTCGACAACGCGACCCCCGACCGGAACGACGACGGCGTGGTCGATGCGGACGACACGAGCCTCGGATGGCGGGACGGCGTGCTCGACTCCTGGGATCGATTCACCAAGGTCGACGGGCGGCTCGCGTTCGCGGTCGCACGAAGCGACTGGGAGTCGACGCAGGGCGCCCCCGTTCGATCCATCGTGCACGGCGGCATCCGACCCGAGCCCGAAGAGGCCGCGATGTCCTTCGGTCTCGGCCCCGAGGAACTCCGAGTCGTGACGACCGACATGTTCGAAGGCAGCGCCGCCTACTTCCGGGACGTCGCCTTCGGCGGCGGAGCATTCGAGGACCAGGTTGCAAGCGGTGTCACCGCCGGTGGCGAGGCGCTTCTTCCCGGGGATCCCGATCACCCCGGGTACGAGACGACCCCCCTCGGCAGCTTCAGCCCCTACGACCTCTATCTCCGGCCGATCTACCGCGGCATCACCTTCCGCAACGTCGCGATTCCGACCGGTACCAACGCCCTCTTCGAGGACTGCACGTTCCTCGGCGTGACCTACGTCGAGACCGAACAGCTCTGCAACGACCCCAACTGGAACTACGCCGGGGCACTCGAGGACGCGGACAGCGGTCCGGGGTTCCTGATCCGAAGTCGGTTCGGCGAGCTCTACACGAACCATCCGGACCTCGGCGAGGTCCAGGACTCGAAGGTGCTTTCCAACAATCTCCGCTTCGAGGACTGCACCTTCCTCGGGTCGCTCGCGGGCGACACGCCCGGGGAGTACACCCACTGGCGGAACAAGATCCAGGTCACCGGCGCGTCCCGGTTCTTCGCCGATCCCCAGGACGAGGACATGCTCGAACAGCCCGACGGCGAGGAGCTT
>JAACEA010000071.1 GCA_009936695.1 Planctomycetia bacterium | reverse complement strand
GAGGCAAGCAAATTGCGCGTGGTGGCTTGAAGCAGCCTCGCATATTATATGCTAAGATGGCAAAGCAGCTCTGGGCAGCGGCGGCCACACTTGGCGTTATTGTGCTCATTTACCACAATGTGAGCTTTATTGGTGACCGCCGTAGCACCAGTCGAAGAAGGCTCCGGCCAAGAAGACATCGAAGAAGGCTCCGGCCAAGAAGGCATCGAAGAAGGCTCCGGCCAAGAAGACGGTGAAGAGGGCGGCGTCCAAGAAGGTCGTGGGCCGAAAGTCCGAAATCAAGAAGCCTGCGCCCGGGGCGAGCACGCGTTCGGTGACCAAGAAGAAGAAGACGGATCGCCGGGTCGCGCCGACCGTGGTCTCCGCTCGGAAGACCGCGAAGAAGGTCGATCCCTCGGCCAAGAAGACGCCGCGTCGGAAGATCGACTTCGCGAATCCGCGTTCGGTGGCGGCGGCGGCGGCCAGCAGCGAGGTCGACAAGAACGGCTACGTGGTGATCAACGGACGTCGGGTCCGTGCGATCTCCACCAAGGGAGCCGGGATCAAGAAGAAGAGTCGATCGAAGTCCGCTTCCGCGTCGCTCAAGGCGGAAGCCGAGGTCGACGTCTCGAAGATCAAGACGCATCTGGCCCGCAAGGAACTCACCGCCTACAAGGCGTTGCTTCTCGAGAAGCGCCGTCACATCGTGGGCATGGTCTCCGGTCTCGAGACCGAGGCGCTTCGGTCGTCGGGCGGGAACCTCTCGAACATGCCCATTCACATGGCAGACGTCGGCACCGACGTCTTCGAGCAGGACTTCACCCTGGGGATGGCGGCCACGGAGCGCGAGTTGATCGTCGAGATCGACGCGGCGCTCGAACGCATCGTGGCCCGGACCTACGGGGTCTGCCAGAAGACCGGCAAGCCGATCCCCAAGGCGCGTCTTCAGGCGAAGCCCTGGGCGAAGTACACGATCGAAGCGGCTCGGATGGCCGAGCGAAATCGAAACAGTGACTGACCGTCCCCGGGGCGTGGCGTGATGATTCCGGCGAACGATTCGTGAACAACTCCCAGACACATTCCGATCCGGGCCGCCCGGCGAGACGCTCCGCGTTCGCATGGGCGACGGTTCTGCTCGTGCTTGCCGTCGGGCTCTGGGCCGACCTCGCCACCAAGTCCTGGTCGTTCGAGAACGTCGCGTCGGTCCCGATCGAACTTCGGTACGACGACGTGGTGTCCGGCGGCTTCAACATCCCCTGGCACGAGGGTGAGCGGGTGCTCCCGATGGACCTGCTCGACTTCCACCTGGTCTTGAATCGAGGGGCGGTGTTCGGAATCGGGCAGGGGCGCAGGGTGGTGTTCGTCGTGTTCACGGTCGTCGCGGTGGGCGTCGCCTTCGCGGTGTTCGGTTGGTGGACGCAGGCCCGCTCGCATCTCGCGCATATCGCCATCGGACTGATTCTCGCGGGCGGCCTCGGCAACCTCTACGACCGGGTGAACATCGGAGCGGTACGGGACTTCCTGCACATTCTGCCGCGCTGGGAACTGCCGTTCGGTCTCGCGTGGCCGGGTGGTACCACCGAGGTGTTCCCATGGGTGTTCAACGTGGCCGACGTCCTGCTGCTCGTCGGCATGGGCCTGCTCCTGATTCACGTGCATCTCGCGGATCGGCTACAGGCTCGCGAGCGGGCCGGCTCGAACGCGTCGGACTGACTCCGATCGGGCCGGTCCGGCCGTCGTCGTCTCAATCCCCCAGCATCGACAGCGCTTCCTCCAGCGGAAGAACCGCGGCATCCGGCAGGATCTCGGGGAGATCGTCGGGATCGACCGCGTGTTCGAGACCGAACGGTCCGACCGCGGTTCGTCGAATCGAAGCGCAATGACCACCGGTGCCCAGCGCGGTGCCCAGGTCGCGGGCGAGACTGCGCACGTAGAAACCCTTCTCGCAGGTGACTTCGACCGTCGCGAGGGGCCAGGCGTAGTCGACGAGCGCGATGTCGTGGACTTCCACCGGTCGTGGCTCGAGCTTCGGAGCGTCACCGCGGCGGGCGGCCGCATAGGCCCGTTGTCCACCGACCTTCTTGGCGCTGAAGTCCGGAGGCACCTGGGGAAAGACCCCGGTGAACCGCTCGGCGAGCATCGCCGCCACGGTCTCGCGTGCTGGCGGCATCTCCACCTCGACCGGTTGCAGCTCACCTTCGCGGTCGTCGGTCGCGGTGAAGGCCGACAGATCGATCTCGGTGCGATAGCCCTTCCGGGTCTTCATGAAGCGTTCCAGGTGTTTCGTGGCGGCCCCGACACCGACCACCAGGACACCGGTGGCGAGGGGATCGAGCGTGCCGGCATGTCCCGCCTTCAGGCCGGCCTTCCGCCGGACGATCGAGACCACGGTCATCGAGCTCATGCCGCTCGGTTTGTCGACGACCACGATGCCGGGAGGTGGGGGAGGTTCGGTCCGCGGCGTTCGACGACCACCACCGTTCCGCTCGGATCGAGGTTTTCGATCACCTCGTCGGTGTGATCCGGCCCCGTATCGGACGCCCGCCTCGCGATCATCGGGCTGGTTTCGAGGATCCGGAGATGGAGGTGGATCGGCGGGGGCTTCCGGTCGATCCTCCGGCTTGTCGGGGACGGTCATCCCGATACACTACCTCGTCCCGGACAGGTGTCCGAGCGGCTGAAGGAGCGGCATTGGAAATGCCGTGTACGGAATTTTCCGTACCGTGGGTTCGAATCCCACCCTGTCCGCTTTTGGTCGAAGTCGTGTGGCTCGGCACGGTTCGGCAGACAATTCGATCGCGGGCTGTAGCGCAGCTTGGTAGCGCGCCATACTGGGGGTGTGGAGGTCGCAGGTTCAAATCCTGTCAGCCCGACCTGAAATCGACCCCGTCGCATTCGCGACGGGGTCGATCGTTTTTCGAACGCCGGGCTTCCCCGAGCCCGGCACGCCGGTCGAGGGTGTCGATTCGCCAAGAGTTACGATGACCCGGTCGATCAGCTCGACGAAAGGAGCCCGGATGATCGGAGCAATCTTGTCGGCTCTGGTCGTGGCCGCTTCCGCGGCGACGCCGCCCGCGGTCGAGGATGCGTCGTCGCTCGCGGTTCGTCTCGATGAAATCCGTGCTCGTTTCGACCTTCCGGCGATCGCCGCGTTCGCCATGAAGGGAGACGAGATCGTGGCGATCGAGGCGGTGGGGGTGCGGGCGCGAGGCGATGCATCGGTCGTGACGGTCGATGATCGCTGGCATCTCGGTTCCTGCGGCAAGGCGATGTCCGCGACGGTGCTCGATCTGCTGGTCGCCCGCGGCGACCTCGCCTGGGACACCACCATCGGCGAGGTGTTCGCCGACTTGGAAGAAGTCCTTCCCGCGTGGCACGACGTGACGCTTCGGCGCCTGGTCCAGCACCGATCCGGCCTTCCCGAGGATGGTCGGGAGCCCCTCTTCGCCTTGCGAACGATGCCGCCGGAGGCATCCCTGCCCCGGCAACGGCTCCGACTGGTTCGTCTCGTTCTCGCGCAACCGCCCGTCGAGATCGATGGATCGAAGATGCGGTATTCGAACTTCGGTTATGCGATCGCCGCCGCGATGGCGGAGCGTCGGACGGGT
>JAACEA010000070.1 GCA_009936695.1 Planctomycetia bacterium | reverse complement strand
CGATCCTCGCCCGGCGCGCGTCGCTTCTCGCCGCGGTCGCGGCCGCGGCGCTCTCGGCGGCGTCCACGAGGGCGCGATCGAGATCCACGCGAGACGCCTCGCCGACCTCGACGATGCTCGCCACCGTCTCGACGGTGCGGCGAGTCGCTTCCGCATGCGCCGCGTCCAGCTCGTACAGGGCGTCGCCGGCGACGACCGCGGTGTGGAGACGCCGCACCTCGGCGTCGAGTGCGATCATCTTCTCGGCTGCTTTCAGGATGGCGGCGCGACGGCTCGCGTCTCGACCATCGACCCTGGCATCGCGGGTCCAGATCCAGGTGAGTTGCTGGGTGATGCCGGCCACCGCGGGAGCGCCGGACATGCCGTCGACCGCGACGCCGATCGCCAGGTCGACCGCGGGGTTGGGCGGCAGATCGGCCTGGGCGAGTTCGGCACGGGCCAGGTCGAGGTCCGCGAGCGTGCCTCGGATTCCGGCATCGCGCTGGAAGGCGACTCGTACCGCGGTGTCGGCGTCGAGCGGATCGACGAAGTTCCAGGCGGGCGGAGGAAGCACCGGCGAACGGGCGACGTCTTCGGCGTCGAAGCGGCCTTCGAGCCTCGATTCGGCGATCTCGTCGACGCGGAGTCGATCCGCGGCGGGGTCGCTGGAGATGCAGCCTGGCCCGACGGCGATGACGCCGATGGACGCGGCGATCACACCATGGAGCCTGGATGGGCGTTGGAGTGGGGACATGTTTGATTCCGGACGAACGGCGTGACGACATCCCGAGGATCCGCGGGATCATCGGGAACGGCGGGTTCGTCTGGAATCAGTGTTGCAGCACGACCACGCGACGAAGGTCGCGGGCCGATCGAGCCGGATCACGCCCGGACGGCGGCTCGCCACGTTCGAGCGAGACGGCGACGATCCCGGGAAGATCGTGGATCGCCTCGGCGTGGGTCGTCTGGAGCTCGGGTTGGAACGCGATCTGGTCGAAGGCGTCCTCGAGTTGGTGGTCGACGGTGACCGGCGCCTTCACGCAGCAGCCTTCGCAATCGCCGCAGTCCTCGGTGGGGCGATCCGTGTCGGAATCACCACCCTGTCCCTGGCCGAGGCTCGCACAGCAGGAGGCCACCATCGGCTCCGTTCCGTCGGACACCATCGCCGCCGCGGTCTTCAGCACGCAGCAACAGATCGGCATCAGCACCGCGAGGGTCGCGGCGATGACGTTCCGTCCGAGGATGCTCTTGAAGAGGTGCATGCGGGAAGAGAGACTCAGGTGGTGAAGAACCACGAGTGGTCCTGGTCCGTCGAAGAGACGGCCTAGGAGTATATGGGTCCGATTCGATGGGGGTTCCACCAAATTCCGACGGCTCCCGGTCCGAAGCCTCGACAGAGCCGCCCGTTCGATCCTGAAATCCGGCTTCCCGCATCCGGAACTCGGTTCGCGGAAACCCGTGTCGTCCGAGAACACGGTGTCGATCCGAGGTCGCGATCGGGATGGACACGGGGTGTAGCGGTTACCTTTTCTCGCGACCGACCTCGACCACGGAGACGATCCTCATGCTGCCCGATCTCGCATACGCCGCGCTTCGTTTCGAGACGTTCGCGGACGAGGTGCTTCGCCCGTTGGCGACCCCGGTCGCCGAACCGCTCGAGATCACCGTGGCACAGTTCGAGGGGCGCCCCACGCATGCCGAGGTCGAGGGACTCGACGCGTCGGCGTTCGCGACGATCCGCACCGGATGGCGTTGGGGGCCCGTCTGGAGCACCGCGTGGTTCCGGCTTCGCGGCCGGATCACCGACGCGATGCGGGGTCGCGAGATCCACCTTCGCTTCGACGCCGGGACCGAAGCGCTCCTGTGGCGGGACGGGGCGCCGCATCACGGCTTCGACTTCAATCGGGATCGAGCGCCGCTCTTCGCATCCGGGGAAGGCGACGGCGACGTGGACCTGTTGGTCGAGGCGGCCTGCAACCTGCCGCTCGGCGTGTCGACGTTCTGGTGGGACGACCCCGAGGTGCAGGCGCGATGGCGTGAGGAGAAGCCCGGCCGACTGTCGGTGGCGGAGCTCGTGACCTACGACGACCACGCCTGGCGTTTCGTGCAGGCGTGGGATCTCGCGCGACGAACCATGCTGCTTCATGCCGCCGACGTGCCGCGGGCGCAGACGCTTCAGGCCGGGTTGAGATCGATCCTCGGAAGGATTCCCGCCCACGATCCACGGCCGGCGCTCGATGTCGAGTTGCCGGAACTCGAGTCGCTGCTCCGGGGTGCCGGGGCGGACGGCGGGACCGGGACCACCTGCATCGCGGTCGGGCACGCCCACATCGACACCGCCTGGCTGTGGCCGCTCGCCGAGACTCGTCGAAAGTGCCTCCGGACGTTCGCGACGGTCGATCGTCTGATGGAGCGTTGCCCGGACTTCAGGTTCCTCTGCAGCCAGGCCCAGCAGTATCGATGGATCCGGGAGGACTCGCCGGCGCTCTTCGAGCGGATCGCCACCCGTGTCCGCGAAGGTCGTTGGGAGCCCGGGGGGGCGATGTGGATCGAACCCGACTGCAACGCGCCGAGCGGCGAGAGTTTCATTCGACAGATCCTTCATGGCACCGGGTGGTGGGAATCCGCGTTCGGAACGGACGCGACCCAGCGGCATCTCTACCTGCCCGACACCTTCGGCTTCCCCGCGTCGTTGCCGCAGATCGTGATCGGTTCGGGGCTCGACACCTTCATCACCAACAAGATCAGCTGGTGTGAACGGAACCGCTTCCCGCACGTCTCCTTCGACTGGATCGGCATCGACGGCACGCGCGTGCTCACCCATCTGACGCCCGGTCACAACTACAACAGTTCGATTCTGCCCGAGGATCTGCGTTTCGCCGAGCGCAACGTCGCCTCCCTCGACCGGGCGGGATCGCCGACGTGGCTGCAGCCCTACGGCTTCGGAGACGGCGGAGGTGGTCCGACCGTCGAGCAGATCGAGCGGATCGAATGGATGGCGCGGGGCGTCGAGGGTCTGCCGCGGGTCGAGTTCGGCCGGGCCGACGACTTCTGCGGTCGCCTGCACGCGGACGCGGACCGACTGCGCCACGAGGCGGACGGACCGGCGCGCTGGGACGGCGAGCTCTATCTCGAACTGCATCGAGGAACCTACACCTCGCATCAATGGCTCAAGCAGGCCAACCACCGGGCGGAGTCGGCGCTGCGATCGATCGAGATCCTCGCCTGCGGCGATCCGGGCGCGAGTTCCGAGAGCGTCGTCGCGTCCCGGGAACGGATCGACGAGACGTGGAAGCTCGTGCTGCTCAACCAGTTCCACGACATCCTCCCCGGCTCCTCGATCAAGGAGGTCTACGACGACGCGCGGGTGCAGATGGACGCGGTCGCCGAGACCTGCGGGGCGGCGATGGACGACGGGCTCGCGGGCTGGGCCGCGTCGCTCGACGCGACGGGGCTCGACGCACCGGTCCTGGTCTACAACCCGGCGAGCACCCCGCGGGGCGGCATCGTCGACGTGGCCGGCGAACTGCTTCCGGTGGCGACGATCCCCGCGGTGTCCGCGGTCCTCGCCGACGCGATGCACCTGCATGCAGTGTCGCCGGTCGAGGTCGACGGCGACACGCTGCGAAACGGTCGCGTGGAAGCGACGTTCGACGAGGTCGGTCGCGTCGTCTCGCTCCGGCGGGCGGGGGGCGAGACGATCAACGCGGTCGGCGCGGACGGACCGATTCCGATGAATCGATTCCGGCTCTACGAGGATCGACCGCGTCGGTGGGAGGCCTGGGACGTCGACCGCGACTATCACGAGAAGTTCGAGGAGGTGGTGGAGCCCGCCGAGCGTCGTGCGGTGATCGAGTCCGGGCCCCTGCGGGGTGCGATCGAGTTCGAGCATGCGATCGGACGTGCGAGCCGGCTGGTGGTCCGCTACGTGCTCGATGCGGATTCCGACCGGCTCGACGTGAACCTGCTGGTCGACTGGCGGGAGGATCACACGCTGCTTCGCGCCGAATTCCCGACCTGCATCCGAACGCGATCCGCGACCTACGGGATCCAGTTCGGTGAACTCGAGCGGGCGACGCATCGGAACACCAGCTGGGAGGAGGCGAGGTTCGAGGTGCCGGGATACGCACATATGCATACGTGGCACATGCGTACATGCGGTGCGTGCATGGGTGTACTCCTCGAGGAGGGCGTCGTCAGAGAGGTGGATACGCACATATGCATACGTGGCACATGCGTACATGCGGTGCGTGCATGGGTGTACTCCTCGAGG
>JAACEA010000069.1 GCA_009936695.1 Planctomycetia bacterium | reverse complement strand
GGTGGTCTACGACTCCGGCTGTCTCGAAGAGGTCTGCGGCGCCTGCACCATGGTGGTGAACGGCGGCGTGCGACAGAGCTGCACCGCGCTGGTCGAGGACATCGTGGACGACCATGGCGTCGTCACGCTCGAGCCGATGTCGTCCTTCCCGACGATCCGCGACCTCGCGGTCGACCGGGCCAGACTCTTCGCGGCGCTCGAATCCGTTCGAGCCTGGGTCCCGATCGACGGCACCTACGATCTCGGGGCCGGCCCGATGGAAAGCCCGAAGGTGCAGTTGACGCGATATCAGTTGAGCCAGTGCATGAGTTGCGGATGCTGCCTGGAGGCCTGCCCCCAGTTCAACCTCGAAGAGGATGAGACCGAGTGGCAGGAGTCCTTCATCGGCCCCCACGCGATCAGTCAGGCCCGACTCTTCAATCTCCACGAGACCGGCAAGATCCTCGCCGACGAACGTGTCGACGCGATCTCCGGGGTCGGTGGCGTCAGCGACTGCGGCAACGCCCAGAACTGCGTCAAGGTCTGTCCGAAGGAAATCCCGCTCACCGAATCCATCGCGGAGATGGGACGGGCGGTCACGGTCCGTTCGATCCGGAAGTTCTTCTCCGGCTGACCCGGCGACGGTCCGCTCAGACGAGGTCGCTCAGGATGTCGTCGGCCAGCATCAAGGCCCCGTCGGTGATCCGAAGCCGATCCCCCCGCCACTCCAGCCCGCCCGCGTCGAGATGCCGCTCGATCGCGGACTGTCGCGCCGACGTACTCGCAGCGAGCGCCGTCGCGACCGCTCGGTCGAGCCCGCGTCTGAGTCGCAGGCCGAGCATCGCACGCTCGCCAAGCTCGGTCGCCGCATCGGGACGATCGACGGCGACCACCGGCGACACGCCCCGGCCTTCCAGCCAGTCATCCAGCCGAGGGAGATTCCGGTATCGGATGCCACCGAGATTCCCCGCGGCGGCCGGCCCGATCGCGACCCACTGACCCGCATCCCAGTACGCGAGGTTGTGGAGACATCGCTCGCCCGGCAGCGCCCAGGTGCTGATCTCGTACTGCTCGTATCCCGCCGCCTCGAGTCGGGCGCGGGTGCGGTCGTACATCGCCGACTCGATCGCGTCGTCGATCGCCTCGATCCGCCCCAGCCGCTGCTTCTCGGCGAGCGGGGTCCCCGGTTCGAAGACCAGGCCGTAGCACGAGAGGTGCTGGGGCTCGAGGGCCAGCACCGCGTCGAGATCCCGTTCCCAGTCCGCCATCGTGGCGCCCGGAATCCCGAAGATCAGATCGAGGTTGATCCGGCGGATGCCCGCCGCCCGGAGCCGACCGACCGACCGGGCCACCGAGGCGGGATCGTGATGCCGTTCGAGCGTTTCCAGGAGCGCCGGCTGGAAACTCTGGCATCCGATGCTCACCCGATCGGCGCCGCCCGACACCAGCGCTTCCGCGATCTCCTCGGTGACCGTCTCCGGATTCGCCTCGACCGTGAACTCCTCGAGCGGTGACGTGGGGATCGACCCGATGGCGAGGAGCACCCGCCGCAGACCGTCGGGCGGAAGCATGGTCGGGGTCCCGCCTCCGACGAAGGCCGAACGGATCCCCCCGGGATCGATCGCGGCCCGGACGGCGGTCACTTCGGATTCGAATCGATCGACGAACGCCCCGATTCGATCCCGATGATCGACGATCGAATAGAAGTCGCAGTAATGACACTTGTGGCGGCAGAACGGCACGTGGGCGTAGACGGTGTCCGGACGAGATCCCTCGAGCACCCGGGCCGAGGCCTCGATGCTGGGGCCATCGTCGTACTGCGGAAGTTCGAAGCCGGAATCCGCCATTCCCCGATTCTAGACCCCGCCGGGATTCCGCACCGCGCCGCTCGGGCTCACGCCGCGTCGGTGGTGGCCTCGTCGGAGGTTCCCAGGTTTCGTGGGACCTCGGGATTCCGCATCACGGGGATCCGGATGTTGGTCGAACAGGAGCGACAGCGGACGAGCTTGCCCCGCGCGTGCTCGGGAACCGCGAGAATCCGCTGGCATCCGAGGTTCGGACACATGATTCGAATCACCTGGGTGTCGTCCATGATCGGACCTCCGCCGGGACCGGAATTCGCACCCCGTCATACGGGCCGCCGCCGTAGCATCGACCCTCCGACCGGCCCACTGAAGTCGGATCGCGAGGGAAGCGACCACACGGGGTCGGATGGTTCGTAGAATGCGGCGTCGCACCTTCTGGAGCCCCCATGTCGACGAGCCCAACCACCACCAAGACCGCCGCGAATCGACACACTGCGGTGGTCGGCCTCCAATGGGGCGACGAAGGCAAGGGCAAGCTTGTCGACCTCCTGGCCGAGGAACACGACCACATCGTCCGATACAACGGCGGCGCGAACGCGGGCCATACCGTGGTGGTCGGCGACGAGCGATACGCCCTGCACCTCGTGCCCTCCGGAATCCTGTTCCCCGGCTGCACCTGCGTGATCGGCAACGGCGTGGTCATCGACCCCGCCAAGCTCCTGGAGGAGATCGACGGCCTGCGAAGCCGCGACATCAAGGTCGGGGACAACCTGCGGGTCTCCTCCCGCGCCCACGTCGTGATGCCGTACCACCAGTCGATGGACGGCGCCCTCGAGGAGTTTCTCGCCGGTCGATCCGCCTCGGGTGCCATCGGAACGACGCGTCGCGGCATCGGCCCCGCCTACGCCGACAAGGTCCAGCGTTCGACCGCCATCCGCGTGGGCGACCTTCTCCGGCCTGAAGTCCTCCGACGCAAACTCGAACTGGTGTGCCCGCTGCGGGAGGCTCAGCTTCGATCGCTCGGCGTCCCGCTCGACGACGCGAAGATCGATGTCGCCGCACTGCTCGACGCGACCCTCGAACTGGGCGAACGGCTCGCCCCGCACGTCTGCGACACCACCTGGCTCCTTCACGACGCGCTCGCCGCGAACGAGCGGATCCTGTTCGAGGGCGCGAACGCCTGTCTCCTCGACGTCGATCACGGGACCTACCCCTTCGTGACCAGCTCGAACTGCTCGACGCTGGGGATCCCTGCCGGCACCGGTGTCCCGCTCGGGAACATCGATCGCGTCCTCGGGATCATGAAGGCGTATTCCACCCGGGTGGGCGGCGGCCCGTTCCCCACCGAACTCGACGATCCGATCGGCGACCGGATTCGAGAGCGCGGCCGCGAGTTCGGAACCACCACCGGACGCCCTCGTCGCTGCGGCTGGCTCGACCTCGTCGCGGTGCGATACACCGCCATGGTCTGCGGCGTGACCGGGATCGCCTGCACGCTCTTCGACGTCCTCGGCGGACTCGACGAAGTCCGGCTCTGCACCGGCTACCGGCTTCCGGACGGAACGGTCACCGACCGATTCCTTCCCGACGCGTTCGACCTCGACGGCGTCACGCCGGTCTACGAGACGCTTCCCGGCTGGGCGGATCCTCAGGATCGACCGACCGACCGGGCATCCCTTCCCGACGCGGCTCGCGCCTATCTCGACCGAGTCGAGTCATTCATCGGGGTGCCGATCGAGATCGTCGGCATCGGACCGGAACGAACTGAAGTGCTCGTCGCCTCCACATGACCACACCAGCCCGCATCAGCGACGCCCGTTTCAAGACGCTTCCCCGGCACGTCGCCATGATCATGGACGGCAACGGCCGCTGGGCGAACGACCGGGGACTGCCGCGCTTCGCGGGACACAAGCAGGGCGCGAAGACCGTGGACCTGGTGACCACCGAGTGCGCCCGCCTCGGGCTCGAGGCCCTCACGCTCTACTCCTTCAGCAGCGAGAACTGGAAGCGACCGGCCGAAGAGGTGGAGGTTCTGATGGCCCTCTATCACGAATACCTCGTCGACCAACGCGACCGGATGGTCGAGAACGGCATCCGGTTCCGACGACTCGGCCGCCGCGACGGGCTTCCGGAGGAGGTCCTCCGTGAATCCGACGCCTGCGAGGCCGCCACGCGGGACTGCCGGGGCATGACCCTCTGCCTCGCCCTCAATTACGGCAGTCGGGCGGAGATCGTGGACGCCACCCGTGACCTCGCGATCGCGGTCCGCGACGGGAAGATCGAACCGGAGGCCATCGACGAAGCCGCCCTCGCGGCCCACCTGGGAACCCGTGACCTCCCCGACCCGGACCTCCTGATCCGGACCGCCGGCGAGATGCGGATCTCGAACTTCCTGCTCTGGCAGATCAGCTACGCGGAACTGGTGGTCACCGACGTCCTCTGGCCGGACTTCGACCTCGAGGCGCTCCACGCCGCCCTTCGCACCTTCGAAGGCCGGACCCGCCGGTTCGGGCGGGTCGATCCGCCCCCGACGGCGACCGACGATTGATCGCGGCCGCTTCAGGCGGCGCGCGTTGAAGCGGGGCGACGGGGCCGAAGGCGGCTTCGGCGACCCGGGGATCCAATGCCCTCGTCCGAGACGCCGGGATCGAAGCGGAACCCATCGGTGTCGGAGGCATGGAGGTCTTCGGCGTGACCGATCCGGGTCTCGATGACGACGCGCCCCATCCGGCCGCGGGCCTTTTTGGCGTCGAGGCTCGGAATTCCCACTCAAGACGGGATTCACGGATCCGCGAGCCGTGAATCGCGGATCTCCTTTTGAGCCTCGGAGGTTTGTTCGGGGCCGGAATGCCGCGTACACTTGACGAGAACGGGCTTTTCCGCCGGCAGAGGTGGTGTGCGCCCCTTCTCCCACCGTCCACGGCCGGACGGTGTCCCGGGTGATCCGGGCCTCATGATCACGACCCCAGGGATCTCCACGGACGATGCCCCAGTTCTGTTCCCCCAACCCTTCAG
>JAACEA010000510.1 GCA_009936695.1 Planctomycetia bacterium | reverse complement strand
GGTTTTAAACTCCACCGAGAAGTTTAGATGTTCGAGTGGCAGTGGGACTACTGGATCACCGAGGATCTCCTTCACGCCTTCGCGGCGGCGAACGGGGATGAAACGGTGCTCCAGGGGCCGATGAAGCGACTCGTCTCCCTGAACATCCTTCCCCTCGACGCGGAACTGCCCGAGGACGGTGGGAACTCCGGACGATCAGGATTCGGCGGCGGAACACCCGGCATGGGTGCGGGCGGCGGAAACCCGGGTCGGCGTGGTCGAGGTGGCGGGAACGCCGCCGCGGCGCCCGCGGAGGCCGGGGCTGGTGCACCGGTCCGTCCGGGGAAGGCCAAGGTCGATCCCGGCGTCGCCGCCAAGGTGGACAAGTCCATGTCGATCACCGGCCGCATGTCCAACGACGTCTACGATGTCCGAATCGTCGAGTGCGAGCTCGTGATCGCCACCCGGGGGGTTCCGAAGGTGATCGACGCGATCGCCCAGCAGAACTTCATGACGGTGCTCGACGTGGGGCTCAAGCCCGCGAACGCCTTCACGGCGGCCCGCGGAGGCTTCATCTACGGCATCGAACCCGTGTCCCGGGTGAACATCCGGCTGGAGTCGGTCTGGCTTCGGGAATGGACCGCCGACACGATGCCCGCCGATCTCCGAGAAGCACTGGGAATCCAGAGCGAACCGAACAACGCCGTCGGCCAGGCCGGCTGATCATGCGAACCCGAAACGCCCCGATACTCGTAGTGGAACGCCATCGATGAACAAGGGAATTCCTTTCTGGGAACAGCACGTCGAGAAGATGGTCTTCGGCCTCGCGGCCGTGGTCATGCTCGCCGTGCTCGCCGCCATCGTGATCGATTATGACGCGGTGACGGCGGAGATCGACAATCGGACGCTCGGGCCCGCCGAGGTCGACGAGGCCATGGTCGGCAAGGCTCGAGAGCTGAGTCGTCAGCTGCAGCCCGATGCCGAGGCCGACACCGAGCAGTTTCTCGCCGTCGATGGCAGCGGGGGCGAAGCCTTCCGTGCTCGACTCGCGAGTTCCACGGCACCCTCGGCCATGCCACCGGTCGTCGCGCCGGCGCTCGCGTCGGTGTTGTTGCCGGAAGAAGTCGGCACCTCCGACGTCTGGTACTACACCCCCGTCATCCCCGAACCGAGGATCCAGCAGATGGTCATGCAGACCATCGACACGCTGGAGGCCACCGAAGTCGAACGCAACCCGGACCTCGCGGATCTCCTCGGATCGTCGTCCAACGACCTGATCTGGACCACGCCCGTGGCGGAGATCGATCTCGCCGGCTTCCGGGCCGAACTCGAGGGCGAGGACTCGATGGCGAATCCGGTTCGCAGCCAGATTCCCAGCAATTGGTACAACCGCCGGCCCTACGTGATCGACGTCGTCTTCGAGCGACAGGAAAAGGGTGACGATGGGACGTGGGGGCAGGTCGAGGTCGTCGCCCCGGTTCCGGGCCGCTTGTCCTACCGCGAGGAGATCGTGGAGCGGATCGCCGATGGGACGCTCGATGCGGGTTTCCGGCAGCAGATCTGGCTTCAGCTCGATGACAAGGTGAACCAGCTGGAAGTCCTTCAGCCCGAGTTCTACGCCACCAGGAACGACAGCTTCGCGGCGCCCGCGATGTTCGATGATCGCGAACTCTCGGCCGATGACGGCATGGAGGACGTGAGCGACGAGGAGGCGGCCCGACGACAGGAGCAGCGTGAGATCGAGCGTCGCCTGCGTGACCGGGTGAGTTCCGCCGGGCGAATCGAAGCGACCTTGAAGGAGCTTGGCGGCGAACTCCGCGAGGGGGATGCCGGTGCCGATGACGACAGCTCCGGAAGCGGCCGCGGCGGTGGTCGCGGCAGTGGGCGGGGCAAGTCCGACCCGAACGGCGATCCCGGGTTCGGTTCGAGTGGTCAGGGCAAGAAGGGTTCGTCCAGCGTCGGATCGGCCACCGATCGCCGTCGCCGCATGAACCTCACCATGAAGCTCGATCGGCTGCGTTCCGAGATCGAGCGGCTCCAGGACGATCTTCAGGCGATGGATCCCGCGGCTCAGGACTTCCTCGAATCGGTCGAATCCACGACGGTCGAAGTCATCGACATCGCGGTCGACGACCAGATGTTGATCTGGACCCATGATCTCTCGGTCGAGCCGGGCGCGACTTATCGCTATCGAACCCGGGTGTTCCTGTACAACCCGTTGTTCGCGCGGAGTCGGCAGTTGCTCGAGGCCCAGCAGGATCGGGCGAAGTCGTTCACGATCGAGTCCCTCGCCAGCGACTGGTCGTCGCCGGTCGAGATCCGTCCTCCGGTCGAGTTCTACGTGGTTCGTGCCTCCGAGGACGGCGGCTCGATGGGGCTCGGCGAGGTCCGGGTCGAGATGTATCGCTACTTCGACGGCAGCCGTCGAAGCACGCAGTTCAACGTCCAGCCCGGCGAGCAGATCGGACGCAACGTCACGGTCCCGGGTGCGGGCGGCGCCGTCGCCGTCGATTTCTCGACCGACTGGTACCTCGTCGACGTGGTCGCCGATCCGGCGGCGTCAGGCGGATCGGGCCTCGACCGGGACGATGATGCCACCGTGATCTGCCGTCGAATCGACGGGACCGAGCTGCGTCTTCGGATTCCTTCTCGACAACTCGTGAATCAGGATCGAATTCGACTCAAGACCGATGCCGGTCAGGGGCAGTCTTCCTGATCGAACACGAGACGCCTTGCATGCAAGGGTCTTCGTCGCGAATCAAACTCTCACACGCGGTCGCTCCCGAGGAGCGGCCGCGTTTTTCTTCGGTGTCGTTCCGCACCATCGACCACCTTCAATCGGCTTCGACGTGAACGTCGGCGCCGAGGACGTGTCGGACGAACGGTCGGGACTCGTGCTGGTGTCTCGACGTGCGTTGCGATCACGGGACGTCGAGAAAAGCAGGCACTGCACGGCACGGCGGGGCGGTACGCGTGGGCGGTGGTGATGCGAATGGACCGTTCTGGCGGGCCGGGCGGTGGCCGAGTCCCGAGGCGGGTCGGTGTCGGCGGAATCGCCGGTCATCCCGCGAAGCGAACCTGACGAAGGGGCCCTCGCCGAGGGGTTTTCCACACCTTGGTCCCATCGCGTGGCGCTTCATTGACGATCGCAGGTGACCACTCCGAGTCGATCTGGAGCCTGGGAAGCGCCTGAATCCGGCCTCCTGCCCTTGAAATGGCGGTGCTCTGGTGGTGGGAATCCAAAATTCCCGGGGTGAATCGCAAAACAAGGCTGGAAATGGACTTTTTGCTCATTCGGTGGGGTTGACCCTCATGGGGATCTCACTATCCTCTTCCTTCTGCCCCAAACGGACGGGAAATCGTCCTGACGGGGAGCCGATCGGAAGTGTGATCGGGATCGCTCTTTGAAAACTCGTGCACGATGTCGCGATGTTCACTGGCCCGACCCCAAGATGCGGGCCAACAAGTGAACGTCGAGACCGAGAGATCTTGAGTAGCCATGTGACTTGCGGGCTGTCTTGCTTGCTGCAGACAGTCGCTTCCAATCCACGCCTAGTGGTGAGGAAGGGCCGGCCTTGTCCCAATCCAGTTCGGATCGGGTCGCGGTCGGTGCGGTCAAGTCACCAAGGGCACACGGTGGATGTCTTGGCGTCGAGAGGCGATGAAGGACGTTGGAACCTGCGATATGCCCAGGGGAGCTGGTAACCGAGCTTTGATCCTGGGATTTCCGAATGGGGAAACCCGGCCCGTAAGGGTCATCCGTATCTGAATGCATAGGGTACGGAAGCGAACGCGGTGAACTGAAACATCTCAGTAACCGTAGGAAAGGAAAGCAACAGCGACTCCGTAAGTAGCGCCGAGCGAAAGCGGATTAGCCGGAATGCATTGCGAACTGCCTGGAAAGGCAGACGAAACAAGGTGATAGTCCTGTAGCAATGTTGCCGGTGAGGCCTAGAGTAGGTCCGGGCTCGTGAAACCCGGTCTGAACATGGGGGGACCACCCCCCAAGCCTAAGTACTCCTCGACGACCGATAGTGAACCAGTAACGTGAGTGAACGGGGACCCGTCAACGAGGTCACCATGGTGGTGGTAGTGGTCGGTACAATGTCGAAACGGACAAGGTCTCGCCCATGGCGTCGGTACCC
>JAACEA010000068.1 GCA_009936695.1 Planctomycetia bacterium | reverse complement strand
GACGTCGACGGTCACGACTTCTGGCACGATCCGAAGTGTCGGGTCCGGGTCCGCGAGCACGCCGTGGAGAACGACGCGGTCCGCTTCGTCGCCGACTGGATCCGCGAGGGCCGTCCGATCGCGACGGAGACGCGTCGGATGCGGTTCACCGCGACACCAAGGCGGCATCGGATCGAGGTCGACATCGAACTGGCGCCGGTCGGTGCGTCGATGACGCTGGGCGACACCAAGGAAGGGGCGTTCGCGGTCCGGCTCGCCCCGACGATGCGGGTCGACGGTCCGGTGGCGCTGGGGCGACTCGAGAACGCCGACGGTCTTCTCGATGGGGACTGTTGGGGACGGCGTTCGGACTGGGTGATGGCGGAAGGGCCGATCGACGGGCGGCTGGTCCGGGTCCGGATCGAGGACGCCGATCGCAATCCCCGTCACCCGACGTGGTGGCACGCTCGGAAGTACGGGCTCCTCGCGGCCAATCCCTTCGGGCGGCGGGCGTTCGAGGGCGGGGGTGAATCCGGCGCGATGACCGTCACCCGCGAGGCGCCGCTTCGACTCGCCTACGTGGTCACGCTCGAGACCGGCACGGCGCCGGGACCGTCCCGGACCTGATCGAGCGTGTTCTCAAGACCGCGCGGTCCGGTCCGCGTAGCATGCCCGGATGCGCGTCATCAGCCTCTTGCCGTCGGCCACCGAAGTCCTCTGCGCGATCGGCGGGGAATCGCTCCTGGTCGGCCGGAGTCACGAGTGCGACTTTCCATCGTCGGTGGGCGACCGGCCGGTGCTGACCGCGGCCCGGACCACCGCGGATTCCAGTGCGGCGATCGACCTCGAGGTCCGCGAAGCCCTGGGGGGCGCGGGAGAATCCGCGTCGGCGAGCCTCTACCACCTCGACGTCGAGCGACTGATCTCGCTTCGGCCGGACGTGATCCTCACCCAGGATCTCTGCGAGGTCTGTTCGATCGATCTCGCGACGGTCCGGGGTGCGGCGGCGTCGATGCCCGAGCCGCCGGAGATCGTGAGCCTCGATCCCCACACCCTGATGGACGTGTTCGACGACCTGTTGACGGTCGGCCGGGCCGTCGGGCGTGAACGCGAGGCCGAAGAGGCGATGGTCAGGGCCCGCGACGGCTACTGGTCCGCGGTCGACTACGTGAACCAGTACGTGCCGGGCCCGGAGACGCTCTTCCTCGAGTGGATGGACCCTCCGTTCGTGGGCGGGCACTGGACGCCGGGGCTCATCGAGGAGGCGGGCGGTCGGCATTCACTCAATCAGGTCGGTGCGAAGAGCCGGCAGGTCACGCCCGACGAAATCGTCGCGGCGGCGCCGGAGCGGATCGTGGTGTGTCCGTGCGGCTACGACCTGGATGCCATTCGTCGCGAACTGCCCACGCTCCAGGCCTCGGACTGGTGGCGGGAACTTCCCGCGGTGCGGAACGGAGCGGCGAATGCGGTGGTCATGGTCGACGGGAACGCGATGTTCAATCGTCCGGGCCCACGCCTGGTGGACGCCTTCCGGTGGTTGGTGTCATGGTTCAACGACCGGTCGGAGGTCCTGCCGGCCGGATTCCCCGTCCAAGCGATTCCCCCGGCATCCTGACGGGTCGTGGATCCGATCCTGCCCGTTCGGCAGTCCCGGACGCCTTGAATGCCCGAAAAACCGGTTTTTCGCCGCCGCGCAGTGGCCTGGCGCCGCGTTCGAATCGGCACGCAAGTTGCGACCAGTGCAGGACATCGACGATCCGAGGTTTCGATCCCGGGCGTCGTGAATGGAGCTTTGACACATGCAGATGGACCGATTCACCACCCTCGCCCAGGAGGTTCTTTCCAACGCCCAGTCGCTCGCGACCGGCCGCAGCCACGGCGAACTCACGCCGCTCCACATCCTCACCGCGATGGTCGAGGATCGGAACGGCGTCGCCTCGTCGATTCTCGCGAAGGCGGGACTTCAGGCGGAGCGGATCCGCGACGTCGCGGAGGCGGAACTGGGACGACGACCGCAGGCGACCGGCACCCAGCCGCGGACCGCGAACGCCACGATGGAGGTCCTGCAACGGGCCGAACGTGAAGCGAAGGAACGAAAGGACGCCTACGTCTCCACCGAGCACCTGCTGCTCGGGTTGATGGAAGTCCCCGGCGACGCCCGGGAGGTGCTGGAGAGTTGTGGCGCGAACCGGGCGGCGATCGACGCCGCGATCGACGGGATCCGGAAGGCCTCCGGCGTCTCCCAGGTCAACGACCCCGACGCGGAAAGCAATTTCGAGGCGCTCAAGAAGTACGCGATCGACCTGAACGAGCGGGCCGCGGCCGGAAAGATCGATCCGGTGATCGGTCGGGACGAGGAGATCCGGCGTTGCATGCAGGTGCTTTCGCGTCGGACCAAGAACAACCCCGTGCTGATCGGCGAGCCGGGGGTCGGCAAGACCGCGATCGCGGAAGGCCTCGCCATCCGCATCGTCGATCACGACTGTCCCGAAGGCATGCGAAGCGCGCGGATCATGGCCCTCGACGTCGGGCAGCTCCTCGCGGGCGCGAAGTTCCGGGGCGAGTTCGAGGAGCGACTCAAGGCCGTCCTGCGCGAAGTCGCCGCCGCGGAAGGTTCGATCATCCTCTTCATCGACGAATTGCACACCATCGTCGGGGCCGGCCAGGCCGACGGCGCGGTCAGCGCCGGCAACCTGCTCAAGCCCGCGCTGGCGCGGGGCGAACTCCGATGCATCGGCGCGACGACGCTCGACGAGTATCGCAAGCACATCGAGAAGGACGCCGCCTTCGCCCGGCGTTTCCAGCCGGTGCTGGTGGGAGAGCCGAGCGTCGAGGACACCATCGCGATTCTTCGTGGACTCAAGCCGCGATACGAGGCGCATCACGGCGTCCGGATCCAGGACGGTGCGCTGGTGAACGCGGCCCGTCTGAGCGATCGATACATCAGCGATCGATTCCTGCCGGACAAGGCCATCGATCTGCTCGACGAGGCGAGTTCGAAGCTCCGGATCGAGAACGACTCGATGCCGACCGAGCTGGACGAACTGCGTCGTCGGATCATGCAGCTGGAGATCGAGCGGGAGGCCCTGAAGCTGGAGAGCCAGAAGGATCAGGACGCTCGGAAGCGGCTCGACGCGATCGTCGAGGAACTCGCGTCCCTGGAGGAGCGCAACCAGGCGCTCACCGCGAAGTGGGAGATCGAGAAGGGAGACCTCGACGCGATCAAGGGGGTCAAGGCGGAGATCGATCGAAAGCAGACCGAGCTCGAGCAGGCGAAGCGCCTCGGCGACTTCGAGGCTGCGAGCCGCATCCAGTACGGGGACCTTCGGCAACTCGACGAACAGCTCGACGCGGCGGAACAGGCGCTGCGCGAACGCGAGGCGGCGGGCGACGCGATGGTGAAGGAGGAGGTCGACAGCGAGATGATCGCCGCGGTCATCGCCCGTTGGACCGGAATTCCGGTGGACCGTCTGGTCGAGGGTGAACGCGAGAAGCTCCTTCGCATGGAATCCGTGCTCGAGGGTCGGGTGGTCGGTCAGTCGCCGGCGGTCCGGGCGGTGAGCGAGGCCGTCCGGCGAAGTCGGGCTGGCCTGGGCGAGTCGAACCGTCCGATCGGATCGTTCCTCTTCCTCGGTCCCACCGGAGTGGGCAAGACCGAACTCTGCAAGGCGCTGGCGTCGTTCCTCTTCGACACCGAGGAGGCGATGGTCCGCATCGACATGAGCGAGTACATGGAGCAGCACGCGGTCGCGCGACTGATCGGTGCGCCTCCGGGATACGTGGGGTACGAAGAGGGCGGGCGTCTCACCGAGGCGGTTCGGCGACGGCCCTATTCGGTGGTGCTCTTCGACGAGATGGAGAAGGCCCACCCCGACGTCTCCAACGTCCTGCTCCAGGTGCTCGACGACGGTCGACTCACCGACGGCCAGGGTCGGACCGTCGACTTCTCGAACACCATCATCGTCATGACCAGCAACATCGGCAGTCACCAGATCCTCGAGATGACCGAGGGTGGCGCGGTGCACGAGGAGATCGAGGTCCACGTGAAGGATCTCCTCAAGCAGCATCTTCGCCCCGAGCTGATCAACCGGATCGACGACACCGTGATCTTCCACCAGCTCGGCCGCGAGCAGTTGGAGGGCATCGTCGGGATCCAGGTGGCGCTGGTTCGGCAGCGGCTCGCGGATCGGGGCCTCGGCCTCGAGATCGACGCCGATGCGATGCACGCACTCGCGGCGGAGGGATTCGATCCGCAGTTCGGCGCGCGGCCGCTCAAGCGGGTCATCCAGCAGCGCATCGAGAATCCCATCGCGACGCGGATCCTCTCCGGCGCGTACGAGGAGGGTGACACCATCCTGGTGTCGATCTCCGCGGAGCAGTTCGAGTTCGATCGACGCCCGGCGCCGCCGTCCGATTCCGAGCCGGAGGTCCTGGAGGCGGAACTCGTCGAGGACTGAGCCGGTGCGGGGCGGCCCAGCGGCTAGGCTGCAGGCATGCTTGAATCCCGTCACCGCTTCCTCGCCGCATGGCTCGCCGTGGTCCCCGTCCTCCTCGGAGTCGTGTCCGGCGATGCTCGAGGCCAGGACCCGTCCGGGCCGCTCACCGTCGAGCGGATCTACGGATCCGGCGAGTTCTCGGCGGAGGGCTTCGGTCCGGTCCGGTGGTTGGAGGACGGCGGCTACACCGTGCTCGAACGCGACGACGACGGCCAGTCGGAGATCGCCCGATACGACCCTGAAACCGGACGACGAACGGTGCTCGTGCCGGCGGCCAGCCTGACGCCCGCGGGTGCGTCGCGTTCGATTCCGATCGCGGACTACCGGTGGTCCGATGATGGCCGGAAGCTGCTCGTGTTTACGAACACCCGACGGGTCTGGCGACAGCATTCCCGCGGGGACTTCTGGGTGCTCGACCTCGCCGACGATTCGTTTCGACGGATCGGCGGGGACCTGGAGCGGACCTGGTTCCAGTTCGCGAAGTTCTCCCCGTCCGGCGACGCGGTCGCGTTCGTGCATCGAAACGATCTCTGGGTCGAGTCGCTCGACGGTGGCGCTCCGGTGCCGCTGACCACCGACGGATCGGCGACCCGCATCAACGGAACCTTCGACTGGGTCTACGAGGAGGAGTGGTCGCTTCGTGACGGATTCCGCTGGAGTCCGGACGGGCGACGGATCGCGTTCTGGCAGATCGACGACGACGGAGTCGAACGCTTTCCGCTGGTGGATCTGGTGGCCGGTCCGTATCCCGACATCAAGTGGATCCACTACCCCAAGGCGGGCACCACCAATCCCAAGTGCCGGGTCGGCATCGTCGACGTGGTTCGCGACCCTGCCGCCGCGACCGGCCGTGAGCGCATCGGTCCGGGTGGCGACGTCCGCTGGCTCGATCTTCCCGGCGATCTGCGCGACGACTACGTCGCCCGCATGGAATGGACGCCCGACGGCCATCTGCTGATCCAGCGGGTCAATCGACGACAGGACACCGTGACCGTGCTCGACGTCGATCCCGTCGACTGGAATCCCCGGGTGGTGTTCGAGGATCGCGACGGCGCCTGGGTCGAGGTCTGCGACGACGTGGTCTGGCTCGACGAGGACGGCCGGCGGTTCACGTGGACGAGCGAGCGTGGCGGGTGGCGGCAGGTCTGGATCGTCGATCGCGACGGTGGGGAACCGATCTGTCTCACCCCGCGACCCGAGGACGTGACGTCCGTGCTCAAGATCGATCCGGTCGGTGATCGGCTCTGGTTCCTCGCCGCCCCCGACGATCCCACCCGGCGATACCTGCACGTGCAGTCGCTCTCGGGCGGCGAGCCCCGGCGCGTGACCCCGGCGGACCAGCCGGGCTGGCACGACTACCAGATCTCCGGCGACGGTCGCTTCGCGATCCACCGCTGGTCGTCGAGCACGGTGCCGCCGCAGGTCGAGCTGGTGCGACTTCCCGGGCACGAGGTCGTCGATCACTTTCCCGCCGTCCGCAACGAAGGGCTCGCGGCGAAGATCGAAGGGCTTTCGCCGGTCGAGCGTTCGTTCTTCGAGGTCGAACTCCCCGACGGGACCACGCTCGACGGTTGGATGATGTTCCCCCCGGACTTCGATCCCGACGCGGGGCGCTGGCCCTTGTTGATGTACGTCTACGGGGAGCCCGCGGCCACCACCGTGAACGATCGATGGGATGGCGGCAATCTCTGGCATCGACTGCTGGCCGAACGGGGATACGTGGTCGCGAGCGTCGACAACCGCGGCACGCCCGCGCCCAAGGGACGGGCGTGGCGGAAGAGCGTCTACGGCGAGGTCGGCGTGCTCGCGTCGCAGGATCAGGCGGACGCGGTCCGGGCGCTGCTCGCGACCCACGACTGGCTCGATCCCGAACGGGTGGGCAGCTGGGGGTGGTCGGGTGGCGGGTCGATGACGTTGAACGCGTTGTTCCGTCACCCCGAGCTCTACGCGGCGGGAATCGCCGTGGCCTTCGTCTCCGATCAGCGGTTCTACGACACGATCTACCAGGAACGTTTCATGAACACGCCGCAGGCCAATCCCGAGGGCTATCGGGCGGGCTCGCCGATCCATCACGCGGCGGGACTCGAAGATCCGGTGCTGCTCGTCTATGGCACCGGCGACGACAACTGCCACTACCAGAACCTCGAAGCCCTGGTCGACGAACTGGTCCGGTACGGCAAGCCGTTCGACCAGTTGTCCTATCCCAACCGAAGCCACGGAATCCATGAAGGCGCGGGGACCACCCGGCACCTTCGAAACTCGATGCTTCGCTGGTGGCACCGCAACCTCGCGCCCGGCCCGCGGTCTGCGGAATGATCCGAGACGCGTGAGCATCGTGATTCGGCGATCGGATATCGGTCTTCACCCCTTGTGACAGACCGCAGGACCGGCGCATTCGTGCAGGCGACGCCGCGCCGATCCGCACATCCCGCACCGCCGCGCGTCCGCCTGATCTCTGGCGTGTCCGGCGCTTGCCTCGCGATTCCCGCGGGGCACCCTTGTCATGTCGTCAATGGATGCGGGCACCTGTGGTCCGGATCGGATTCGAGAGAGACGACGCAAGGAAATCGAAGACATGAAGATCAGCACCTTTGTTCTGTTGTGCAGCCTGCCCGCTTCGGTCGCCGCCGCGGACGTGATCGAGCTCGACCTCGGTCGAATCCGTTTCAACGGCGAAACCAGCGACTACACCTACGACGGATCACACGGGGATCTGATGGGCACCGACATCGACGGTGTACAGCACCTTCGAACCGTCGCCACCGTCGATCTCGGCACGCTCTTCTCGCGGATGGACATGGGATCGATCGCGTGGATCCGAATCCAGGACACCGGAGAGAACTCCTACGTCGCGGGTTCGAGTCCCGGCGCGGACATCGACCTCTTCGCGGTGGCCGGGCGACCGGACGGCATTTCGACGACCTACGCCTACGAGGGCCCGAATCCGCTCTATCAGGACTTCACCAGTGGACAGCTCGCGTCGGAGGTCGACACCCTCGACATGGAGTACGGCGGCGGTGACCATTCGCCCTGGTGGGTGGCGCTGGGTGATTCCGGTTCGCTGACCATGCATTTCGACGGTTGGCCCCCGGCCGGCGATCCGGGTGGCGAGGACGATTCGAGCGGCGGCGGTGGGGATCCGGGGGACGGCGGTGATCCGGGTGGTGACCCGGGTGGTGATCCGGGCGACGTCGAGGACGACGGCCCCGTGTTCGAGGTCAAGTCGCCCACCGACGAGATCCGGAAGCCGGGCCACGATGGCGGGATTCTCCTTCCGTCCATCGACCTCTCCGGATTCCAACTCCGGTTGAACGAAGTCTCGCCGACGCCGGAGTGGATCTCCGTCAGCATCGGCTACGAGATCGCCGGTTCCCAGCAGGTGGTTCCCGGACCGGCGATGCTCCCCGCCGTGTTCGGCGCCGCCGCCCTCATTCGTCGTCGTCGACGATGAATCGGGTTCCGTCGCGAAACCGCCATGCCCCCCGCTAGAGTGGTGGGCATGGCGGTCTTCACGTATCAGGCCAGGGATGACGGCGGGAAGCGAGTCGACGGACGACAGGAGGCGACGAACCGCGCCGCCATCGTCTCCGAACTCCAGTCCCGCGGACTCACGCCGATCGCCGTCCGCGAGGCGGCGGTCGCGACGCGTGGCCGACGAAGACTCTCCGACCGACGACTCGCAGGCGCCTACGGCCAGCTCGCCGATCTGCTGAATGCGGGGGTGCCGTTGCTTCGATCGCTCGGCCTGGTCGCTCGAGGCAAGAGCGATCCGCGACTCGCTGCGGCGATGGCGGGGATCGCGGAGCGGGTCTCGGAAGGCGAGCGGCTCGCGGACTCCATGCGTTCGATCGGGGGATTCCCGGAGATCCACATCGCGATGGTGCAGGCCGGAGAGCGGGGGGGATTCCTCGAAGAGGTGCTCTCGGAGCTCTCGACCTTTCTCGAGCATCAGGCGGAGCGACGGGCGACGGTCCTTGGAAACATGATCTACCCCGTGATCCTCCTCCTCGTCGGGGTCGGCGTGATCGTGGCGGCGCTGGTGCTCTTCGTTCCGAAGTTCCAGGACTTCTTCGGCGAGATGGAGCTTCCCCTCGCGACCCGCATGCTCCTCGGGATGTCCGATCTCGTCACGGGGTGGTGGCCGCTCGCGGTGGTGGGGCTGGTTGCCGGCGTGGTGGGCTGGATCCTGGTCCGTGACCGGCCCGGCGTCCGACATCACGCGGCGAGATTGCAGTTGCGGCTTCCGCTGGTCGGCGACCTGGTCCGCACCATGGCGGTCGCCCGATTCACCCGGATGCTCGGAACCCTGCTCGCCAACGGGATTCCCCTGCTGGCGTCGATGAGGATCAGTCGCGAGGCGGCGGGCAATCCCCTCCTCGCAGATGCGATCGATGCCGCTGCGGAGGCGGTCGGCGGCGGGGAGTCGCTGGCCCGGCCGCTGGAGCAGAGCGGGCTCTTCGGCGAGGAGGTGGTCGAGATGATCTCGGTCGGTGAAAGCGCGAACAACCTCCCGGTGGTGCTGGTCGGAATCGCCCGGAATGCGGAGCGTCGGACCGACCGGATTCTCGGAACGATGCTCAAACTGATGGAGCCGGCGATGCTGCTGGTCCTCGCCGGGGCCGTGATGTTCATCTTCCTGGCCCTCGTCGTGCCGATGATGTCCTTGAGTTCCCAGATCGACTGAACCGGCGACCCTCGACGTCCGTGGGGCCGGAATCGAAACCTCCGGAGGCTGGGGCGGTAGACTTTGCCGACCCCCTGCAGAGGGCACTTCCGGTGGAACGCCACCGGCCGACTTGGAAGCATGGAAGGATCCCAAAGATGTCCCGAACCATTCGACGCCCCCGCCCGGTCCTCCGCCGAGCCTTCACGATCCTGGAACTCCTGATCGTCATCGGGATCATTCTCGCGATCGGCGGTCTCGTGCTCGTCAACGTGCTGGGGGCGAGTGAAAAGGCCGACAAGTCGCTGGTGCAGGCGCAGATCCAGGCCTTCAACCGCGCCCTCGAGCAGTACAAGGTCGAGATGAAGCGATACCCCTCCGAGGAAGAGGGCCTCGTCGTGCTCTGGGACAAGGAGCAGGTCGAGGATGAAGAGGAGCTCGCGCGTTGGGGCGGCCCCTACCTGAAGGAGCCGAACACGACCGACCTGTGGGGCAACGAGTGGATTTATCGAAATCCCTCCGAGATCGAGGGCGTCGCCTACGACATCGTCTCGATCGGACCCGACAAGGAGGAGGGCACCGATGACGACATCACCAGCAACGACGGCAAGTCCGGTGCCGACGGTGAGCCGCTCGACGACTTCAGCGACTTCTCTCCGAGCGGCAGCTGACCGCGGAACCGCCGCGGTCCGCCGCGGCCTCACCCTGCTCGAGATTCTCGTGGTCATATCGATCCTTCTGGCGGCGGGGGCGATCGTCGTGCCGTTCACGCTCGGTGAACTGGAGCGACGGCAGGCCGCCTTCCTCGAAGACCGACTTTCGATGCTGGTCCAGTTCGCACGGGTCGAGTCCCGACGAGGCGGTGTTCCGGTCGAAGTCCTGGTCGACGCCGACGGACGACGGGTGGAGGCGCGGCGACTCGACGTCTCCCGTCTCGACGAAGG
>JAACEA010000509.1 GCA_009936695.1 Planctomycetia bacterium | reverse complement strand
GTACAAATACCGCACTTGGGCGCTGATCGCGTCCGGTGAACGTGACTACTGGGTGGACTTTCCCGGATTCGGCTACGACGAACGCGGCTGGTACGTGACCGGCAATCTGTTCGCGCTCGAAGGCGGCGACGGTCCAGGCTTCCTCGGGTCGATCGTCCGCTCGATCGACAAGACGGGGCCGCTCACCGGTGAGCCCGTCGAATGGACCGACCGGGTGGTCGGCGGCGCGAGTTACCAGGTATCGCATGCACCCGAATCCGGCGATGACGTCCGGTTCGTCCGGGCCTCCGGCAACACCCAGCTCACCCTCGGCCGGCTCGACGACCCGTTCGGTGCGGGTCCCTGGGAGACCGAGCCGGTCGCGGTCCCCGCATTCGGGTCCGCGAACCGGGCGAGAACGCCCATCGGGCCCGGACTCTGGGTCGTCGATCCGAGAATCTGGCAGGCCTACCGACGGGGTGACCGACTCGCCGCGTCGCACGCCATCACGTCCGGCGGCTCCGAGGACATCGCCGCGCGGTGGTACGAGATCGATCTCGCGGGCACGCCCGAGCTCGTCATGAGCGGTGAACTTCGATTCGAACCCGGGGAGGACACGATCTTTCCCGCGGTGGCGATCGACGTGGAGGGGGCCATCGGAACGGTCTACGGCCGGACCAGCGAGACGGCCCATCCTTCGGTCGGAATCGCGGGACGAATCCCCGGGGATCCCGAGGGGACGATGGCGATCGGCCGAAGCGTGGTCGAGGGTGAGACGAGTCCGGCCGACGGTGACGATCTTCAACGGTGGGGTGACTACTTCGACTGCGTCATCGATCCGGTCGACGGTCGGACCTTCTGGGCGGTGGGCGAGATCCAGACCCCGGAGGGCTGGTCGACCGAGATCGTCTCGTTCCGGATCGGCGTCGCGGCGGATCTCAACCGCGACGGCCGGGTGGATGGCGCGGATCTCGGCATCCTGCTCAAGCAGTTCGGGGGGCCCGGAAGCGCGGATCTGAACGGAGACGGCCTGGTCGACGGGGTCGATCTCGGTCTGTTTCTCGTGGACTGGTGACCCGGACGCCCCGGCGGTGACGTCGAGGACGTCATACTCTCCCTCTTCCCGCCGAGCACCTCCGCGGGGAACCGGAGATGATGACCGTCATGCAAGCGATCCAAGCCCTGATGAACGAACTCGTCGACTACGCGGGGCTCTTCCCCCCGGCGTCGCTCGACATGGAACCGACGGTCCGGAACTACGCCGGTTACCGGGAGTCCGAAGCGGCGCCGATGCTCGGTCGGTTGATCGTCCCCGTCTCGCGTTTCGAGGAATTCGACCGGGTCGCGGCGGATCTGCTTCCCCCCGTTCCGGATGCGGAGGCCGCCGACGAGGACCCCGATCCCTGGGTGATCTCCGCCCTCGTGTCCTCGGCCGCGGACATCGAAGCGGTCGAACGGGACCTCGAGGCGATCGACGCCTTCAACGATCGACATGCGAGCGAGGGCGGCGGGGCCGCGATCGTCGACACCATCGAACTCAACGCACCCGACGGTGATTCGATCGATGCGGTGCTCGACCTGCTCGACGACGACATCTACCCCTACTTCGAACTCGACTGGCGGAACGACGTGCGTGGCTCGATCGCGGCGATCGCCGGGCTCGACGCCGCCGCGAAGATCCGAACCGGCGGCGTCACCGCGGAGGCCCATCCGGGCGTGGAACCACTCGCCGCCTTCATCGAAGCCTGCCGGAGCGCCGACGTGCCGTTCAAGGCGACCGCGGGGCTGCACCATCCGGTCCGGGCCGAACAGGCATCGGTCGGCACGAAGCAGTTCGGATTCCTCAACGTCTTCCTCGGCGGACTCTTGTTCCATGCCGGACGAGTCGACGGTGCCGGGCTTCGCGACGTGCTGGCGGAGGAGGACCCCGCCGCATTCATCGCGGACAACAACACCATGGGCTGGCGGATGAGCCGGGTGGGGGTGCCGGAGATCCTCGAGATTCGAAGTCGGTTCGCCCACGCCTTCGGGTCCTGCAGCTTCACCGAACCCCTCGACGATCTCGTGAATCTCGGCCTGCTCGAAACGGCCGGGACGTCCACGCTCGAATCCCCTGATGACGGAGATGTCTCGAAGTGAGTGAACGCATGCGAAGCTGGGTCGAATCCGCGATGGATCCCGACGGCGACTTTCCGATCGAGAACCTGCCGTTCGGCGTGTTCGAACGCGAGGAATCCGAGGCGCCCAGGATCGGGGTCGCGATCGGCGATCGGGTGCTGGATGTCCGCGAGGCGATCGTGCACGGCATGCTGCCGGACGTCAGCGGCGAGGTCGGGCGGACGCTCGAAGCAACCACGCTCAACGCGTTTGCCGGGCTCGGACGTCCGGGATCGGGGATGGTTCGGACCGCGCTGCAGCGTCTGTTCACCGCTGACGAGCCCATGCTTCGGGATTCCGCCGAACAGGATCGCATCCTGCTCCCCGCGAGCGAGGTCGAGCTCGGGCTGCCGTTCTCGATCGGCGACTACACCGACTTCTACGCGAGCAAGCATCACGCCACCAACGTCGGCCGCATGTTCCGTCCGGATGGTGATCCGCTCCTCCCGAACTGGAAGCATCTTCCGGTCGGCTACCACGGGCGGGCCAGTTCGGTGGTCGAGAGCGGTCGGCCGATCCGCCGTCCGAACGGCCAGACCGTCGGCCCCGACGGTCCGCCGCCGAAGCACGGCCCGGTCCGCCTGCTCGACTACGAACTGGAGGTCGGGTTCTTCCTCGGGCGTCGAAGCGAGCTCGGGACGCCCATCCCGATCGAACACGCCCTGCAGCACGTCTTCGGGCTGGTGCTGGTGAACGACTGGTCGGCCCGCGACGTCCAGAAGTGGGAGTACCAGCCGCTCGGCCCGTTCAATGCAAAGAACTTCGCGACCACGATCTCGCCGTGGGTGGTCACGCTCGAAGCGTTGCAGCCGTTCATGGAGCCGGGACCGCCGCGCGATTCGGACGACCCCGGGAATCTTCCGTACCTCAGTTCGGATTCGGACGTGACGATCGATCTGGAGCTCGAGGTCGCGATCCGATCGGCCGAGATGCGGGCCCGCGACCTGCCGGCGTCCCGCGTGAGCATCGGCAACTATCGCGACATGTACTGGACGATCGCCCAGATGGTCGCGCATCACACGTCGACGGGCTGCGACATGCGTTCGGGCGATCTGATGGCGTCCGGCACGGTCAGCGGGCCCGAGGAGGAGAGCCGCGGTTGCCTGCTGGAGCGGACCTGGCGAGGCCAGAACCCGGTTCCGCTCGCCGACGGCACGGAGCGGAAGTTCCTGCAGGACGGCGACGAGGTGATCATCCGCGGATGGTGCTCGAAGGGCGACCTTCGGATCGGATTCGGTTCCTGCACCGGGCT
>JAACEA010000508.1 GCA_009936695.1 Planctomycetia bacterium | reverse complement strand
GACGGCGTGTCGTTGGGATCGTGGCACGGGTGCCGACAGCGCCACTTCGATCGCGTCGTACGGGGTCGGTGGAATGCCGATGCAGCAACCGTCCCACTGATTCAGCATCGCGAGGATCTCGGTGCTCTCGGCCCCGCCGAGCGGGAAGGCGACGTAGCCGTCGATGCGGATCCAGGCGCCGTCGAGGGCCGCGATCCGCTGTGGGATGTCCCGTTCACCGAGACTGGGCCGGTAGCCGTCCGCCGCGCTCGCGAGAAGTTCCCAGCTGACGCGATAGGGGGACTCACGGGTTCCCTCGCCTCGAATCGTGAATTCACCGTCGGCGACGATGCGGTCGTCGGCGAGCCGCACGAGTTCGCCCGGGACGACCTTCGCATCGAGAATCTCCTTGTCCATCCCGAGGTCGAGCCTCGGGGCGTCGTCGGAGACCTCGATTCGGTCCTCCACGGCGACCTTCTTCGGACGCTCGGCGCGGCCCGAGTCGAGATCCGCGACGAGAGACTCCGTCGTGGCAGCGTCGGGAATCGACTCGAGTGGCGGAAGATCGATGGAATCGCCGAGCCGGAGCTCGCCCGCCGCCAACGCCGGATTCGCATCGACGATGCGCCGCCAGAGCCGCGCGTCGCCGTATCGACGCAGGGCGATCGATTGCAGGGTGTCGCCCTCGATCATCACGTGCGTGACGCCCGTGATCGGGGCGAGGGATGCGATCGCGTCGGTGCCGGCCTCGATCTCCTCGGGCTCGTCGGAACCACCGGCGAGGTCGGCCGCTGCGCTGGTCGTCGACGTGGATTCGGAAGACTCGTCGGATGCTTCGGCGGCCTGGGTCGCGATCTTGCGGATCGATTCGGTGGCCGGAGGCCGCGCGGTGGCGGCTTCCGACGTCGGCGCGACCACGGGCGCATCCCGGTCCCGGACGAGCACCACGATCGCCGCGATGAGGATCCCCGCGATGATCGCCCAGATGAATCTCATGCGTCGACTTGCTCCTCTTCCTGCGGTCGGGCGGCAACGCCCTCGGTGTCGGTCATCCTACTTGCGAGCGGGCCGGAGGTTTCACTCCGCTCAATCGAGCGGCCGAAGATGCTCGGCGACCGGGGTTCGATAGGCCCGGATCGCGGGCGCGACGCCGGCGAACGCCGCCAGCACGACCGTGCCGGCGACGATGAGGATCGACGAATCGACGTCGATGGTCGGCAGGATCACGACGCCCGTCCTCGACGCGAGGAGCTCCGCCGCGATCCGTGCCCCCGCGACCGCGAACACGGCCCCGAGGACCGCACCGGCCACGCCGATCATCGCGCTTTCGGTCAGCACCAGTCCGAGCACGCGGCCCCGCGTGCAGCCGAGGACCCGCAGGACGGCGATCTGCCGACGTCGGAGTTCCATCGAGTTCCAGAGCACGAGCGTGACCGAAATCGCGCCCGAGACCAGGATGCCGATGCCGAGGGCGATGAACACCGCATCCAGGCTTGCGACGATCCCGAAGAGTCGGTCGACCTGGGTCGCCGGCGAGGCCACGGTGATGGATGGGTCCCGACGAAGCCGGTCGAACGACGACTGAAGAATCGCCGCACTGTTCCGGCCGGCACGGACCGGCGTCCGAAGCAGCATTCCGGTGACCTGGCGATCCGCCTCATCGAGTTCGTCGACGTTCGAGGGAAGCGAACGACCCGCCGCCTCCCACCGGTCGATGGCGTGCAGGAACCAGGACCCCTCGATCGAGGCCACGAGGAGCCGGTCATGGTGGGTGCCACTCGGTTCAAGGACGCCGACCACCTCGAAGGTGGCCTCCTCGTGGACGTGGGGGCTGCCGTCGGCGTGCACATGACCGTGGTCGTGGTCGTGCGAACCGTGGTCGTGCGAATCCTGCCCGGCGGACGTCGGCGGATCATCGACCGCGCCACCAGCCGCGTCGACGCCCATGCCGTGGGTGAGGAAGAGCCGATCTCCGACCCCGAGGCCGGTGGCGGCGGCCACCTGGCTTCCGAGCACCACGTCGAACGGCCCTTCGATGTTTCGACCCGGTCGCCGAATCCGCCACGGTTCGCCGACGGCAGGCTCGAAATCGTCGAGAAATGCGGGCGTGGTGCCGAGGACGGGGAAGCCGCGAAAGGAATCGCCCAACTGCGTGGGAATCGCCCACGACCACGGCATCGATCCGGCGATCTCCTCGAACTTCGATTCGGGAAGGGGCGTGCGGGGCGGGTTCGCGTAGAAGATCCCGTTCAGGACCGCGACGAGCGGGCTCGAGTCGCCACTCACGACCAGGTGGGCGTTGCCCACGCCACGCGTGAAGCTGCGACGCCCGGCCTCGCGGAGGGAGAGCATCGAGATGAGCAGCGCCACCGCGATGGCGATCAGCAGGCAGGTGACCACCGTCGAGGTCGAACGAGCCACCAGTGATTTCAGGACGAGACGAAGATCGGTCACGACGAGGGCTCCTCCACGCGGGCGAGATTCGAGAATCGAATCACGCGATTGAACGCCGCCTCGAGTGACGGATCATGACTGGTGAGCAGCAGCGCGGCGCCACGCTCTCTGCAGATCTCCTGCAGCAGCTCGACCGCGTTCGCGGCATGCTCGGGATCGAGGGCCGCGGTCGGTTCGTCGGCGAGCACGATCG
>JAACEA010000507.1 GCA_009936695.1 Planctomycetia bacterium | reverse complement strand
CCGGCCAGTTGCCGGGGAAGAACGGCGCGTCGGCGTCGGTCAGCGGTTCGAGGGTGTCGAACCAGGTCGCCTCCGGGTCGTACTTCGCGAAGAACGGCTGACGCACCAGCTCGCCGCGACGGCACTGCAGGTATTCGAGGACGAAGGCCTTCTGGCCGCCGACATCGCGCACGCCGAGGATGTGGACCTTCCCCGGGAACGCCGACATCGAGGGACCACGGACGGTCCGGGCGATGCCGCTGACCTTCGAATACGCCTCGACGAAGATCTCGTGGCACTTGTCCAGCGGCGTCTCGAAGTACCCACGGGCGCCGGTGTCACGCTCGACGAAGAAGTAGTACGGGACCATTCCCAGTCGGACGCCGGTGTTCCACATCTCGGTCCACACGTCCGGATCGTCGTTGACGTGGCGGATGAGCGGGCTCTGCATGCGGATGTTCGCGCCGGTCTCGCGGATCCGTCGGACCGCTTCCTGGGCGATCGGCGTCGAGAGTTCGACGGGATGCGAATAGTGCCCCATGATCGCGACGGTTCGTCCGCTCGCGATGATCCTACGGAAGATGTCGAGCAGCTCGGGGGCGTCCGCGTCCGTCACATAGCGCTGCGGCCAGTAGGCGACGCTCTTCGTGCCGATTCGAATCGTCTGGATGTGCGCGAGCTCCGGGTCCTCGAGGATCCGGTCGATGTATCGCGCGAAGATCTTCGACTTCATCACCATCGGATCACCGCCGGTGAAGAGCACGTCGGTGATCTCGGGATGTTCCGCAAGGTAGCCCGCGAGCTGGTCGACGTCCTTGTTCGCGAACTTCATGTCGTCGAGGCCGACGAACTGCGCCCAGCGGAAGCAGAAAGTGCAGTATGCGTGGCAGGTCTGGCCGTGGGTGGGGAAGAAGAGGGTGGTCTGGTCGTACTTGTGCTGGATGCCGGGGACCGGCTCGCCGGCCACGGTGGGCACGTTGTGCGTCATCTGGCCCGCGGGGTGCGGGTTGAGCTCGAGCTGGATCTCGCGGACGGCGGCGTCGAGTTCGGCCTTCTGATCGGACGCCTGCAGGGCGCGGATCCGCTCGAACTGCGCGTCGGAGAGCATGTCCTTGTGGGGGAAGGTGAGCCGGAAGATCGGGTCGTCGGGAACCGCGTTCCAGTCGATCAACTCCTCCATCACGTACTGGTTGGTGCGGAAGGGCAGCACCGCCGAGACCACTTCGATGCCCGCACGAAGATCGGGGTCGAGTCCTTCCCATTCCGGCGTCGAGGCGACGTTGGATCTGGTGATCGCCTTGAACCGCTGGGGCTGATCGAAGTCGATCAGGTCGAGGGTGGCGTCGTTTCTCTGTTCACGGATCATGGCGGTGCGATCTCCTCGGCTCGGTGGCGGTGGGGAGCGATGCTCCCGGCCACGGGGTCGTGGTGTCACCCTGGGATCGGGGCCTTCTGGATCGAAGGCGGGCAACTCGGATGTATCGGTGACCGCCTTCACACGGATCCGCGCGGGGCGCGAACGCTCAGTAGCAGTCACCTCGAACCAGCTCAGGGGACGCCGAGCCGGAAATACCAGTGTAGTGACTCAACGTCGTCCGGACCGGAAGCGTTCGTTTACGTGATCAGATCGCGGTTTTTCGACGCAGAACAAGGGTGAATGGAACCAGAAGGACCACGCTGAACTGCATCGCGGCCCCGATCAGATAGGTGCCCTGAACGCCCATCGACGTCTCCAGCGGCCCGCTCAACATGTAGACCCCGCTGACGCCCAGGTTCATCAGCGCCATGTAGGCGGTGAACTGGGTGGCGGCGATCGACGGGCGGCAGACACCGAAGCAGATCGCGAAGAACGCCGCGTTGAGGCAGCCGGCGAGGGCCGATTCGAAGATGAGGTAGGTCCAGACGAGGGTCCGGTTCTCCCAGAAGACGTCCCCGAGACCGAAGACTGCGAAGAGGGCGGCCAGGATCAGGCTGCAGGTGGCGAAGATCCGGCGCGGACCGATCAGATCCGCGAGAAATCCACCGAGCACCGCGCCGCCCAGGCCCGCCAGGACGGCCGCTCCACCGGTCGCGGCTCCGTATTCCTCCTGTGACCAGCCGAGGTCTCCGACGAAGAGGTTCGTGGCGATCGGGCTCAGCAGCCCGCTGGCTGCCGTCGCGAGCAAGGCGACCACCGCGGTGACGATGGCGGCCGGCACGGTGAACGCCCCGCCGAGATCCTTGAGCAGCGCCATGGTCGATCGCGGTCGGGCGTCGACATCGGCGGTCACCTCGTGGCCCGCGGCCGGCGCAGTCGGGGTCGGCTTCGACCAGGGGAACAGCAGGTCGCCGGGCTTCTCGATCGTGAGCAGCGGAAGCAGGGCGATGCCGCCGATCACCGCGATCATGCCGACGTAGGCGATCGGCATGCCGCCGAGTCCGGCAAGAATCGAGAGGCCGCCGCCGCCGATCGCGGTGCCGCCGTACTTGGCGCCGTACATCAGACCGCTCGCCTTGCCGCGATCCTCGGGCGG
>JAACEA010000506.1 GCA_009936695.1 Planctomycetia bacterium | reverse complement strand
CCGCCGCCGCCATCAGGTCGAGCCGACCGGGTGCCGGTCTTGCCGCGCTTCTTCGGACCACCGCTCGCGGGGCGATGCTTGCCGCCTCCCTGACCGGGCTTTCCACCGCCGCCTCCCGCGGCGTGTCCGCCCTGCGACGTCTTGGATCGCTTCCACGGACGCGATCCTTCCCCGCCACCGCCACCGGTGTTCGCAGGTCGATCGCCGTGGCTGGTCTTCTTTTCGGGCTTCGCGGAACCGCTCGCGGGCTTGGGATCGTTGAAACGGCGGCCTCCCTCGGCGTGGTCGTTCCCGCCCGTCGCGTTCCGGCGTCGATTCTTCTTCGCGCCACCACTCCAGGAGGAGTTCTTCCTCTGCCACCCGCCACCCTTGCGCGGAGCCGGTCCGCCGCCGGGTCGGTGATTGCCGGATCCACCCTTCGCCGGTGCGGGGGCGGTGAAGGTGAGCTCGGGGTAGTCGGTCTGCACATCGGGCTTCGCATCGGTTCGCTTTTCGACCGAACGGAGAAGCGGGAGCTCTTCGCGGCTGCAGAACGAGATCGCGATGCCGGAGGCTCCGGCGCGGGCGGTTCGCCCGATCCGATGCACGTAGGACTCGGGCTCGATCGGCATGTCGTAGTTCACGACGTGGGTGATCTCGTCGACGTCGATGCCGCGCGATGCGATGTCGGTCGCGACCAGCACCGGGATCTTGCCGGCCCGGAACGCGTCCATCGCCCGGGTGCGTGCGTTCTGTGACTTGTTGCCGTGGATGGCCTCGGCCTTGACCTTCGCCTTTCGGAGCACCCGGGTGAGCTTGTCGGCTCCGTACTTCGTACGGGTGAAGACCAGGGTCCGCCCCATGTCGCCCCGCTCGAAGAGCTTCGTCAGCATCGCGGGCTTGTTGACCTTCTCCACGAAGTAGAGGTGCTGGGTGATCGATTCAGCGGTGGTCGACTCGGGCGCGGTCTCGATCCGGGCCGGATCCTCGAGCATCGAGTCCGCCAGCTTCCGGATCTCGGGGGAGACCGTCGCGGAGAAGAACAGGGGCTGCCGATCGTCGGGGACGAGCGACACCACGCGTCGGATGTCGTTGATGAAACCCATGTCGAGCATCCGGTCCGCTTCGTCGAGGACGAGGACCTCGACCCCGCTGAGGTCGACGTGACCCTGGTTGATCAGATCGAGCAGTCGTCCGGGGGTCGCGACGAGGATGTCCAGTCCGTTCCGAAGGGCGGTGACCTGGCGTCCCTGGCCGACGCCGCCGTAGATCACGGCATGTCGGAGTCGGAGATGTCGTCCGTAGTTCACGAAACTGTCGTGGATCTGATCCGCGAGTTCGCGGGTGGGGCAGAGGATCAGGGCGCGGGGCGGACGGCCTCGCATCCCCTGGCGACGCTCGCGGCGGTTGCCGCCACCGCCGTGACGATCGGCCATCGGCGGTTCGCCGGCTTCGAGGCGCTGGAGGATCGGAAGTGCGAAGGCGCAGGTCTTCCCGGTTCCGGTCTGGGCGCAACCGAGCACGTCGCGTCCCGTCAGGGCTTCGGGGATCGCGTGGGCCTGGATGGGGGTCGGCGTTTCGTACCCGTCTTCGGAGACGGCGCGGAGGATCGGGGCGGACAGCCCGAGGTCCTGAAAGGTCATGTGTGATTTCCGGAGTTGCGGACGAACGGTCGTCGGTCGTGTGTAGCGATCGGCCGAAGTGCCTCCGGACGCGCTGGGCGTCCTCGAAAAGTCACTCGGCTGGAACGGCCGTTCGTCGTTCCGAATCGAGCACGGTAGGTGAAACCCGTCGGGAAGTCCAGAAGCCGGGGCGGTTCGCCGCGCCGCATGGCGGCCTTGATGCGAAAACGGGCGTCCGGTATCATCCCGACCGTGAAGGCCAAGACGGCCTGAAGATCACGTCAACTCGCCGAGGAGCATCATGAGCGACACCAAGATCAATTCCGGTGGCCGAACCCCGTCCGGCCGCGTTATTCCCGCCCGAGTGCTGCTTGGCGTCTTCGCCGCCGCGGTGGCTTCGCTGGCGTTCGCGCCGGCGGTCGAGGACGAATCACCCAAGACGCCGGATCAGGCGTTGGCGAAACTGATGAGCGGCAACCAGCGATTCGTCGAGATGAAGGCGAAGGCCGGTGACAAGAAGATCGATCGGGACGAACTCGCCGCCGGGCAAGCTCCCTTCGCGGCCGTCATCCGGTGCGCCGACTCCCGCGTCGCCCCGGAGATCTGCTTCGATCAGCCGCTCGGAAGCCTGTTCGTCTGTGCGGTCGCGGGGAACATCCCGACGTCGGAGGGCATCGCCAGCCTCGAGTTCGGTGTCGCGGTGCTGGGTACCAAGCTCATCGTGGTGATGGGACACAGTGGCTGCGGGGCCGTCGACGCTGCGATCAAGCATCGGGACGACACGTCCGTGCTTCCCGGTTCCCTCCCCGGGCTCATCAACCAGATCGTCTCTCCCTGTGCGCTTTCAGTCGATCCCAAGGATCCCGAGGCACTGGCGAAGGCGACCCGCTGCAACGCCAATCTCGGGGTCACTGAACTCCTCAAGGAGTCCCCGGTGATCCGTGAGGCGGTCCAGAACGGCAAGCTTCGCGTGGTCGCCGGCGTGCAGGATCTCGCGACCGGACGATTCACGCTCACTCGGGAGTGAGTCCCGGGTGTGGCGAACATCGACCGCGGCGCCCCCGTTCGAAGGGCGTCGCGGTGGTTTCGTGGCGTGAGTCGTTGGTCCCGCGGCAACGCAACCGGTCGGAACCAGAGGTAATCGTCGAGTGGCCGGAGCATCATGCCGCTCCGGGCCGCAAGCTCAGCCTCGCCTGGTCTTCCAGCCTTCGACGAACGTCGCGAACTCGGTCATCGCTCCGTGCCCGGGGATCGAGGGGACGCGATCGAGGTCGAGTCCACCCGTCGCACGGCCTCCGATGACGAGGGTCAGGTCCTCATCGACGCATCGGGCCGCGAAGTCGACGATTCGGGCGTTCAGGTCCGTTCCGTCCTGATGGAGATCATTGATGCTCATCCAGACGAAATCCGGCCGCTGTGCCGGGTCGTCGGTGAAGCAGGCGAGTTCGAAGACCTCGACCGGGGTGTTGGGACCGAGATTGACGGCTCGGAACCCGTGCTCCTGAAGCACCGCGGTCGTGAGGAGCGGTGGAAGCTTGTAATCGTCGCCTGAAATCGCCCCGCCGATCGCCCGTGGTCCTCCGTCGTCCTGTCGCACCATCTTGGTCAACTCGATCACGAGGCTGACGCAGATCTCGGTGGCTCGGTGCTCGATCAGGATTCCCTCCGGGCCGTCGTGCCAGAGTTCTCCGATTCGGTCGAAGCTCTCCCGGATCGGTCCATCGCCGAGCGCCGCGATCGGTTCGCCGTCGAGAAATCGCTGCAACAAGTGGTTTCGTGCACCGAGGTCATGGCCGCGTCGCATCAGTTCAAGGAACGCTTCGTTGGGGTTGTCGAGCGTCTCCAGATCGATTTCGGGTGTGGCTGCGACCGCGCCGGGAAGCCCGAGGACCTCTGGTCTGACGACCGGCATCCGACGGGCTCGCACGAACCTGATCGCTTCGTTCCGGTCGATGCGGCGATGTCCGCCCGCAGTCCGTGAAACCCGAAGGAGCCCACGGTCGGTCCACCGCTTGAGCGAAGATTCGCTCACGCCGATCGCGACAGATAAGTCCTTGGGTGAGAGTAGGTTGCCGGTGGTAGGCATTTCAGGTCTTTTCACGCTACGTCAAGATGAATCAGGAAATCCTAGCGTGCTCCGGCCCGGGACTGGACGATTTGAATGAATTTTATGAAAACAACCCCCACGGCGAGGCCTTGAATGCTATTCTCTTGAACGAATTGAACGTTTCGCTCAATTCGCATTCATACGCCACCCCATGGCACGGCGGTGACGGGACTCGTTCCCGACACCGTCGTGCTTCTTTTCATGCCTCCAGGCGCGAGTGAACGGGATGTTCGTCCGCAACTGCGAAGATCGTCCATGAGCGATCTCGATGCACCGGTCGAGAATCGAGGATGACGGGGGCGGAGGTGGATTTGGGTCAGTCGCCGCTTCTTCATCGGAACGGCAGTTGCTCACGCGGCCGCACCAGGGCGGATCGGGCCGGGAATCGTGACGCGAGGCACGCGAGGCCACGCACGAGCACCGCGATGTCTCTCGCGCGACCGCCGGGCGGAAGCCGGATCTCGTTGCCCCGAGGGCGAGATCGCTCCGCGTGCGTGGAATGTCGCCCGAGTTGAGGGATCACTTCGAATCGAGGATCATCGTCGCATGGACCACGTCGCCTTCCTGAAAGCGTTTCTCGGCCTCTTCGCCATGATGAACCCCATCGGGAACACGGGGATCTTCATCTCGATGACGGGGGATCTGCCAGCTCGATTCAAGGCCAAGGCGGCCTTGAAGGTGACGATCGTGGTGTTGATCATCCTCATCGGGGCGGTCTTCGGTGGCACCGCCATTCTCAATGCGTTTGGAATCTCCCTTCCCGCCTTCCAGCTTGCCGGCGGGCTCATCGTCCTTGGCATCGGTTTCAAGATGCTCAAGGGTGGTGACAACGAGGCGCACACCACGCCGGAGGGCGAGAAGAAACTCCTTGACCTTCAGGCCGACGAGGTGAAAGTCAACAATGCGTTGATCGTGCCGCTCTCGATGCCGATTCTCGGTGGCCCCGGCTCGATCACCACCGTCGTGACCGTGGCGGCGGCCTATCCGACGCTTTCCGGACAGATCGGCGCGGCCGCGGGAACCGCGGCGTTGACCCTGATCATGGGCGTGTGCTTCGCGCTCAGTGGTCTCCTCCAACGATTCATCACGCCGCACGCCCAGCAGATCATCCTCCGCTTCATGGGCATGATCCTGGTCGCGATCGCCGCGGACATGATGCTGACCGGATTCCAGCAGTCGGTGGGTGGCGGTGTGAAGCAGATCATTCCGGAAATCGTCGAAGAGGTCGATTCCGCTCAGGCCGCACGAGCCGCCGATCCGTCCGTCACGACGAAATGAGGGCCTTGATGCGGATCCAGCGGTACCGCTAGCATGGGCCCGGTTCCAGGGGTGAACTTCGGACCGAAGTTCTGAAGTTCTGATGGTCGCCATGAATCCCCAGCGATTCCGCGGGAGCGGATCGCCTTTGGCGAGCGTTGGAAAGGAGTGTCTCGATGATTCGATCCGCCGATTCGGCCCGGGCCGATGCCGTCGACCGCAACGTGCTTGGCGGGGAGCTGAAGCCGTGCAGCATCGAGCCGCTGACCGGGTACTACCGCGATGGCTGCTGTCGCTCCGGTCCCGACGATCAAGGCATCCACTCGGTCTGCAGCCTGATGACCGCGGAATTCCTCGAGTTCAGCAAGGCCGCCGGGAACGATCTTTCGACGCCGCGGCCGGAGTGGGGGTTCGAGGGGTTGAAGCCGGGGGATCGCTGGTGCCTCTGTGCTGCGCGATGGCGCGAGGCGGATGACGCCGGCGCCTCACCGCAGGTCTTTCTCGCGGCGACGCACGCCCGTACGCTCGAGGTGGTTCCGCTCGAGCGACTGCGGGCACGGGCGATCGACGGCTGAACCGCCCGGCACCCGTCGGCCTCCGCTCAGGGAAGAAATCTCGTCTCGTCACCGTCGCCGGGCAAGCGGCACGCGTCCGCCGGACCGAACCAGCCCAGCCGGCGTTTCGCGATGAAGCGGTACGCGCCGTCACGAAGGAACTTCGGCAGCATCCGGCCCATCGAGGCGAACACCCTCCAGCCACCGCCGACGGCCCGCAGCGCCGACAAGACCGCATCGCTCTCGGTCCATAGACCACGTTCATCCAGCAGCACCATCGTGGAGACGTCGGCCGGTCGGGGGCGGTCGAGTCCGGCGTAGGTGTCGCCCTGGAGTGGCGCGAATCGCAGCCTCGCACCCCGATCATGCCGCAGGAACCAGGCCACGCAGCGATGACACAGGCCGCATTCCCCGTCGTAGAAGAGCACCGGGGGCCGTTCGGTTTCCTGTTCGTTCGAGTGATGAGTCGCTCGCGGCATGCGGGGTTCTCCTGGAGAGCTCGTCTTCGCGCGGGTCAGTCCGTCGCTCGACTCGCGGGCACCGGCGAGAAGCCCTTGACCCGCACGCCATTCGAGCAGTGGAGCACCGGGGTTCCCTCGACGTCGATGCCTGCCGCGCGAACCAGACCGGTGTCGACTCGATCTGCGGTCGCCGAACGCAGATCCCAGGGAGGATGATCCACGCGGCCGCGAATCAACCGCCCGCGACGCATCGAGTACAGATGATATCGCTCCACGAGGAAGTGCTCGAGGGAGTCGGGCGCCGGCCGCGGGATCGGTGGACCGGGCGTCCAGTCGAGCCGACCCGTGCCGTCGCCTCGATGACGAGTGAGTTGGTACCGGAACGACGCGCCGGCCCGCTCTCGTCGGAAGCGGGCGAGCCGATAGTTCAGCCCCCAGGCCACGCGGCCACCGATCACCGCGAGTCGCGACTCGGCGTCGAGGGAGAAGAACCACACCCCCGGAATGCCGCGATGTCGCACGTAGGTCCGGACGTTGCATTCGAGAAACGTGCCGAGGCCGGGGAGGGACGGGACCCCTCGGAAGTCGCAGTCCCGCATCTCGAACGGGATCAGGCCGATCCAGGCCGAGCCGTCGTGGAGGTCGAGTTCCAATTCGGGCGGGATCAGGGGCCGGAGGATCTCGGGCGAGACCCGCCAGTGGGCGAACGCGATGTCCGCCCAGGTCATGAGCACCGCGGGGGTTCGCGCCGGAAGTTCGGGAAGGTCGTTCATCGAGGGGCTCGCGGTCGGCTTGTTGGACGGTAGCATCTCGGTTTCCGTCGAGCCGGTTCGACGTGGATTTCGGTGAGCGAGGAGCGGCGTCATGGCGGCAGACAAGTCGGAAGTCCCCATCTATTCGATGATCGGCGTCACCAAGCGGGTGGGCAAGAAGGACATCCTCAAGGACATCAATCTCAGCTACTTCCACGGGGCGAAGATCGGCGTGCTGGGCCTCAACGGTTCGGGCAAGTCGACCCTGCTGAAGATCCTCGCGGGCATCGACACCGAATTCGACGGCCATACCGAGATCAAACGCGGGTTCACGATCGGTTACCTCGAGCAGGAGCCGCTGGTCGACGAGTCCAGGACCGTCCGGGAGATCGTCGAGGAGGGCGCGGGTGAGACCGTGGCCCTGTTGCGGGAGTTCGAGGAGATCAACGGCCGCTTCGCCGAAGAGATGTCCGCGGACGACATGGAGAAGCTCCTGGAGAAGCAGGGTGAAGTCCAGGAGCGGTTGGACGCGCTCGATGCCTGGAATCTCGAGAGCCGGTTGAAGCAGGCGATGGACGCCCTCCGGTGTCCGCCCGAGGACCAGTCCTGCGAGACCCTCTCGGGCGGCGAGAAACGACGGGTGGCCCTCTGCCGACTCCTTCTCACCCAACCCGACATCCTGCTGCTCGACGAGCCGACGAACCATCTCGATGCGGAGAGCATCGCCTGGCTCGAGCAGCACCTGCAACGCTACACCGGCACGGTCATCGCGGTCACCCATGATCGGTACTTCCTCGACAACGTCGCCGGCTGGATCCTCGAACTCGATCGAGGCGAGGGGATCCCCTGGCGGGGCAACTACTCCTCCTGGCTCGATCAGAAGGACAAGCGGCTCGCGGTGGAGGCCCGTGGCGAGGACAAGCGTCGTAAGGCCCTGCAGCGAGAGCTCAAGTGGATCCAGCAGAATCCGAAGGGACGTCAGTCGAAGAACAAGGCTCGAATCGCCTCGTACGAGAAGATGCTCGGTGAACAGGGACGCGAGAAGCTGGCGGAGATCGAGATCTGGATCCCACCCGGCCCGAGGCTCGGCGATCGGGTCATCACCGCGAAGTCCGTCTCCAAGGCGTTCGGCGAGAAGCTGCTCTTCGACGACCTGACGTTCTCGCTTCCTCCGGGCGGCGTGGTCGGCGTCGTGGGCCCGAACGGCGCGGGAAAGACGACGATGTTCAAGATGATCACCGGCGACGACCAGGTGGATGCGGGTGCATTCGAGGTCGGCGAGACCGTCAAGCTCGGATACGTCGAGCAGGGCCGCGATTCCCTGCCGGCGGGCAAGTCCATCTGGGAGGCGATCACCGACGGCGACGAGGAACTGAAGCTCGGAAACGCCACGGTCAACAGCCGGGCCTACGTCAGCCGCTTCGGATTCACGGGTACCGCTCAGCAGAAATGCGTGGACGACCTCTCGGGCGGCGAGCGGAATCGGGTGCACCTCGCCCGGATGCTCCGGAGCGAGTGCAACGTGCTCCTGCTCGACGAACCCACCAACGATCTCGACGTCCATACGCTTCGAGCGCTCGAGGATGCGATCGAGTCATTCGCGGGTTGCGCGGTCGTGATCAGCCATGATCGCTGGTTCCTCGACCGGATCACCACCCACATCCTCGCGTTCGAGGGCGACAGCGTGGTGAAGTGGTGGGAGGGCGACTGGTCGAGCTATGAGGCGGATCGGCGGAAACGGCTCGGGGAGGATGCGACGAATCCGAGCCGGATCAAGTATCGACGCCTCGTCCGGGACTGACCATGCATGATCCATGCTGATCATGTGATCTCGAACGCCGGTCCTCCCATCGGGGAGAACCGGCGTCGTTCGTTCCGCGACCGTGCGTCGGCGACCGGGACGCGTCGGATCACTTGAATCGATCGAGGGTCATCGACTTGCCGGTCGTCTGATCGGTGAAGACGGCGGTGTCGTCCCCCGTCGAGACCTGGTAGACCCGCGGCGGAATCCCCTGGCCGGCGAGGGTGATCTGTTCCCCTTCGGTGGTGTAGCGTCCGCTCACGGCGCGGGTGGTGTCGCCGTACTTCGCTTCCGCGGTGAACGTACCGTCGGGCGCAAAGGTCACGGCACCGAACGAGAACGGCGCCTCATCGCTGGTGGCCCGCCCCTCCCAGGTTCCCACGACCGGGCTTGAGGTGGCGTTGCATCCGGCCAGCGACAGGATTCCGAGGAGAACGGCGGAGGAGAGGACATGGCGCATCGTGGGTTCCAGGCGGTGGATGGGGAATCGGGGCGTGACCCGTCCATCGGGACCGGTCCGTCGACAATGATGCCCGCTTCTCCAACCGGTCACAAGTCGAGGTCCGGATCGAGGCCGCGGCGGGTGGCCGGAGTTTTTCGGTCATCAAACGATGAGTCGGCTTGGATACCTGAAGTCCCCGGGGATAGGATTCGAGACCTCGGAATCGACGATTGACCCGCGGAGCAGCCAGCACGTGAACTCAAGATCGACCACTGCCACCGTCATCGCCGGAATTCCGATCGCCGACATGTCGCTGTATCGCCAGATCCGCTTCCTGGTCGGCGATCCCGCCGCGTGGATCGAACTGGAGAGGGACGGCGAGCGACGATCGACGCTCATGGTGAGAGACATCGAAATGGATCGAGCGAGGGTGACCGCCCGGGCGGACGAGGTCACCTGTCCCGCGGAGTTCGAACCGTCCGGTGGACTCTCCGGGGATCGAGCAATCGCCACGGCGCAGGCGACGGCGGAATTCCTGATTCGACACGACATCGATCGGGCCGTGGTGCATCGTGATCTTCCGATGCTCTTCGCTGATTGTCTTCGCGAACGAGGAATCGAGGTGGTCTGCGATCGTGACCTGGGCGTGGTCGATCGGCGGTCGAAGGATGCGGAGGAGATCGAGCATCTGCGCCATGCGCAGAGGGTGACCGAGTCCGCGGTGAGGCTGGCATGCGAGGCGATCGCGCGAGCCGGCGTGGACTCGGAGGGAAGGCTGATCCACGATAGCGCGGTTCTCACCAGCGAGATCGTTCGATCGATGGTCGATCTCCATCTCATCAATGCGGGCTTCCTGTCGCGTCCGGCGATCATCGCGGGAGGTCCGATGGGCGCGGATTGTCACGAACTGGGAACCGGTCCGCTGCGGACCGGCGAACCGGTGATCGTCGACATCTTTCCGCAGGACAAGAAGACCCGGTACAACGGTGACTGCACTCGAACGGTGGTTCACGGGGAGGTGTCCGGTCCTCTTGCGGCGATGCACGCCGCCGTGGTGGCCGCCCGAGCGGCTTCGGAAGCCGCCACTCGCGCTGGCGTGAGCGGAGAGGCCGTGCACGAAGCCGGCATCGCGGAGATTCGAGCCCGTGGCTTCGGAGTCGGGCTCCCCCCGGAAGGGGATGTCGACTACTGCGGCATGGTGCACGGGACGGGGCACGGGCTCGGGCTCGAAGTCCACGAATTGCCGTTGCTGGACTTCAAGGGGCCGGAGCTCGTGGTCGGTGATGCGCTCACCATCGAGCCCGGGCTCTATGACGCTCGCCTGGGTGGCATCCGGGTCGAGGATCTGGTGATCGTCACCGCCGAAGGATGCGTCAACGCGAACACGCTCCCGGAAGGCCTCGACTGGCGCTGAGTCTTCGCGTTCAGCCGGCGGCGGCCCGCAGCGCGTCCGCCAACGCCTGGTGGAGACGCTCGTGGTCCGTGACGGAGTCGAGGACGGCTCGAAGCGCGTCGATTCGCTGGGGGCCGGAAAGGCCGGGGTCGAGGCCCTCGATGGCCGAATCCCCGAGCCGCTCCAGCGCGGCGAGCGTCCACTCGAGGTCGGGCTGTTCGAGGTGAGCGGGCGGATCGACGCGGGTTCGCACGGTGCTGCCACCGATCGCGACGATGGTCACCAGACCCATGCGATTCACCGGCTCGCGGCACACCACCAGCACGGGGACCTCGAGCTGAAGCGCCGCGATCCGGAGTCGTCGGGCGTCCGCACCGACGCCGTTCGGCTCGATGAGATACACGCCCGCTTCGACGGATTCGATCTCGCCGGGCACCGAATCGAGGACGTCGACGTGGCCCTTGGCGGCGTCGATCGCCAGGAGGGCGCGCTGTCGACGGGCCTCCTGCAGGGGAAGACACGCCCGTGCCGCGGATTCATGATCCCCCGACTCGATGGCGAGGTCGAGGGCGGCGACCGCATGGCGTTCGGCTTCGAACCAGGCCGTCTGCTTCATCGCGGTCTCGGTCTTCTCGAGCAGGG
>JAACEA010000505.1 GCA_009936695.1 Planctomycetia bacterium | reverse complement strand
CTCGCCTCGGTCGAGTTCCTCACCGGCACCGATGCCGAAGCCCTTCACATCCAGCAGGAGATCCAGCGTGGCATCCGGGCCAGCGAGGGGCATGTCGGTCGATCGGCCGCGACCCGGCGGCGCTCCGTGACCTCCTCCAAGGAGGGCGTCGAGGGGATCGCGATCCTCGAAGCGGCCGTCCACGATGCGGGGGGCACGGTCGAGGCCCGCGAGTACGATCCTGAACGCTACGAGTTCAGTCTGCTCATGCTCGACAACCAGCCGGCCCGACTCGTCGTCCGGCGTGAGCCGGATCCGAAGGTCCTGTCGTGGAAGGCCTGGGCGGGATCCTTCGGGGACGAGTCGAAGGCGGAATCTCTCGGTCGGGCGTTCGAAGCGGCGATGCACGCCTGGGCGAGGATCCCGCAGCCGGTGCAGCCCGAACCGTTCGGTTCGGAGTGAACGCCGGTTCGGCCCCGCCCCGTCTTCATCGCATCAGATCTTCGGGGTCAGGTCCTCGCATGCGTCGCTTCGACGGCCGATGCCGTTCGGAGCAGCAGCGATTCGGCGAAAGCCGGAGCCTGGAGGTGGAGGCCGACCGGCAGGGCGTCGCCCTCGTCCTCGACGAACCCACCGGGAATCGAAATGGCCGGGATGCCCGCGATGTTCGCGTTGACGGTGTAGACGTCGTTGAGATACATGGACACCGGATCGAGGTCCGCGCCGAGCCGGAAGGCGGGCGTGGGGGTGGTGGGTCCCAGCAGCACGTCGCACTGCGAGAAGACCCCGTCGAACTCCTGCTTGATCAGGCGCCGCACCTTGAGGGCGCGGGTGTAGTAGGCGTCGTAGTAGCCGGCGCTGAGCACGTATGTTCCCAGCATGATCCGGCGACGAACCTCGGGTCCGAAGCCCTCGCTGCGGGTGCGGGCGTAGAGCTCCTCGAGTCCTTCGCCGGGAAGCGCCTCGGCGCGATGGCCGTACCTGATGCCGTCGTAGCGGGAGAGGTTGCTGCTCGCCTCCGCCGGGGCGATCACGTAGTACGTCGAGATTCCGTGGTGGGTGAGCGGGAGATCGACGTCGACGATCGTGACGCCGGCGCTCCGGAGGGTGTCGAGCGTCTCGGCGAATCGCTCGGTCACGCCCGGGTGGTTCTCATCGGTGACGTGCTCGCGGGGGATGCCCACCCGCAGTCCCCGGAGATCGATGGTGCCCTCCGAGAGCGGGGACTCGACCGGCAGTTCCGAGGTGGTCGCGTCGTGTGGATCGACGCCCGCCATCACCTCGTAGAGCAGGGAGGCGTCGCGGACGCTGCGCCCGATCGGCCCGATCTGGTCGAGGCTCGAGCCGAAGGCCACGAGTCCGTAACGCGAGATCCGCCCGTAGGTGGGTTTGAATCCGACGCAGCCGCAGAACGCCGCGGGCTGGCGGATCGAGCCGCCGGTGTCGGAACCGAGGGCGACATCCGCGCAGTCCGCGGCGACGGCGGCCGCACTGCCGCCGCTCGAACCTCCGGGCACGCGATCGACACCGTGGGGATTCCGGACGGGGCCCCAGGCGCAGTTCTCGGAGGAGGAGCCCATGGCGAACTCGTCGAGGTTCGTCTTGCCGACGATCGTCGCGCCCGCGTTCCGCAGCCGCTCGACGGCGGTCGCCTCGAACGGCGACCGGTAGTGTTCGAGCATCTTCGAACTGCAGGTGGTCCGACCTTCGGTGGTGCAGAGATTGTCCTTCACCGCCACGATGGCGCCGGCCAGGGGGCCCGGATCGTCGCCGGCGGCGAGACGAGCGTCGATGGATTCGGCGTGACGCCGCGCATCCTCGCCCAGGACCTCGTGGAAGGCGTTGAGCGCAGGGTCGACGGTGTCGATCCTGGAGAGCATTCCCTCGAGCCGATCGACCGTGGTCGCTTCACCCGCTCGTACGGATCGGATTCGGGCGACGAGATCGTCGGGGTGTTCCCGGTCGGTGGATTGATTGGAGTCGTGGTTCACGTGTTTCGCGACGCCTCAGGCGCCGCCCTCTCCGAGGACCTTGGGGACGGCGATGAACGGTCCTTCGGTCCGTGGGGCCATGCGAAGCAGCACCTCCCGGTCCAGAAGCGGCCCCGGCTCGTCCTCCGCGAGGCGATTGACCACGTCCTGCGGACGGGGCATCGGTTCGACGTGCTCGACGTCGAGGGCCTGGATCGCCGCCACATGGCCGAGGATCGCGGAGAGATCGCGTCGTGCGGCTTCCAGCCCGTCCTCGTCGAGGGCGAGTCGGGAGAGGGTGGCCACGCGAGCCACATCGTCGATCGAAGGCATCGGATTCGAATCGGATTCGTTCATGGAGCGAAGAGTAACGCTCCGACGCGTTCGAGGCGGCAGCCGGTACGATCTCCCCTTCTCCATCACCGGCCCGTATCACGCGCTCCACCGTCAACCGGATCCTCGATGTGACCAAGTCCCGCCCCAATCTCCTCGTCTCGATCGTCACTCGCGTGGTCGTCTGCGGCGTGGTGCTCGGGGTCGGAATCCTCGTCTCCATCGTGCTCACCGCGACCGGGCCGACCGCGGCCCGCGTCGAGGGTGGCGCCTCCGCGGCGAAGATCCGCGTGCTCCGCGTCCCCAGCATTCCGGTCGCTCGCCGCTGGACCGGTTACGGGACCATCCGGTCGCTCGACGCCGCGACGATCCCCTCGGAGGTGGTCTCGACCGTGGAGTCGATCCCCGGCGACATCGAGGCCGGTGTCGAGGTCGAGGCCGGCCGTCTGATCGCGCGGCTTCGCCCTTTCGACTTCCTCGAGCGGCTTTCGGTCATCGACGAGCAACTCTCCGAGGTCGACGCGGAGATCGACCGGCTCGACGCGGAGTCGGAGATCCTCGTCCGACGTCGCGAGATCGTCGAACGCGAACTGGAGATCATCAGCGAGGACCTGGATCGGGTCCGCTCCGCGGCCGATCGAGGCGCCGCGGTGGAACGTGAAGTGGACACGGCCGAACAGCGACTGCTCGTCGCACGACGCGCCGTCGTCGGTCTCGACGAGCTCGCGTCGCTCCTTCCGGTTCGACGGGCCGCGGCCGATGCTCGCCGCGACGGTCTCCTCGCGAGTCGTCGTCTGGCCGAGGAGCAGGTCGAACGGTGCACGGTCGTGGCGCCGTTCGACGGGGTGCTCTCGGATCTCATGGTCGGCGTCGGTGAACAGGTCGCGGTGGGCAGTCCGATCGCGAGGATCATCGGCCCGGACCGGCTCGAACTCGCGTTGAGAATCCCGGCGAGCGGTCGCGGCCGCGTGGTGCCGGGTGACCGGGTGGTGGTTCGCCGGACCATCACCGCCGATCCGATCGACGCGGTGATCGCCCGCGTCTCGCCGATCGACGACGCGGCCACGAGGACCATGACGGTCTACGTCGAGATCGACGGTCGTGACGGCCGGATCGTCCCCGGACTGTTCGTCAGCGGAACGGTGCACGAGGCGGACCGACCGGTTCGGAGCGTGGTGCCGCGTCGCTCCATCCGACACCAGCGGGTGCAGCTCGTCGAGGATGAACGCATCCGGAGCGTGCTCGTCGAACCGCTCTTCGGGTTCGACGACACGGTGGAGGAGAGCGGCCTCGATGATCGACAGTGGATGGTGCTCGCCGAGCCGCTGCCCGAAGGGGCGCGGATCGTGATCGACGCCTCGCGGTCGCTGCCGGAAGGCATCCTGGTCGATTCCCGGGTGGTGGGCGAGACGTCGGATGCCGGGGAGACCGAGCGGTGAGTCTTCCCTCGTTCGGGGCCCGCCGGCCGGTCCCCGCGAATCTCCTGATGCTCGCGTTGATCATCGGCGGCATCTACGCCGGGCTCAACATGCGCCGCGAGTTCTTCCCGGAGATCGATCCGGAGGCCGCCCGCGTCGAACTCATCTATCCCGGGGCGACGCCACGGGAGATCGAGGAGTCGATGGCCCGCAAGGTCGAGGATGCGGTGGGGAGCGTGCAGGAGGTCCGTCGGATCGAGACCACGGTCAGTGAGGGGGCCGGGATCCTCGTGGTCAAGTTCGACGAGGGGACCGACATTCCGGAAGCGATCGAGGACGTCGAGCGCGCGATCGAACGGCTCTCGGACCTCCCCGACGACGCGGAGAGGATCCGGGTGGTGGAGTTCGAACCGAACCTCCCCGTCATCATCCTGACGCTTCACGGCGAGGTCGACGAGCGGATTCTCAAGTCCGCGATGCGGACGATCATCGACGACCTCGAATCGCTTCGTGGCATGGGCTCGCTGCAGGTGTCCGGTCTCCGGGACTACGAACTCCGGGTCGCGGTCGAGCCCGAGCGCCTGGTCGAGAACGGACTTCCGATCACCGCCGTCGCCGACGCCATCCGGGCGTGGACGCTGGAACTTCCGAGCGGTTCGCTCCGTGGCGCCGGCGGAAACGTCAACGTCCGCACCATGGGGGTCGCGGAGCGAGCGGAGGCGATCCGTTCGATCGTGGTTCGGGCCCGCGCCGATGGAAGCATGCTGACCGTCGGCGACCTCGCGACCGTCAGCGACGACTTCGTCGACGTCGACCTCGAGGAGTGGTTCGACGGGCAGCCTGCGAGCAGCGTGACGATCTTCAAGACCGGAACGCAGGACGCGGTGGCGATCGCACGGATGGCCTACGCCTACGTGGCCGGACGGCAGCGTGAGGCCTTCACCGGCCCGATCTGGGCGGAGGCGATGGGGACTTCGGAGTGGGAGGCCTACGAACTCGGGCTCAGTCGTCCCGAGCCGCTGCCCGCGGATCTGGTGGCCCACAACGATCTTTCCCGCTTCATCCAGGGACGCCTCGAACTCCTCTCGCGGAATGCGCTCCAGGGCGCGGGCCTGGTCTTTCTCGCCCTCCTGCTCGCGCTCAACCTCCGGGTGGCGTTCTGGGTGATGGTCGGTCTGTTCACCGCGATCTGCGGGACGCTTCTCGCGATGACCGCGCTCGGCGTCACCCTCAACCTGCTGACCATGTTCGGTCTCCTGGTCACGCTGGGGATGCTCACCGACGACGCGATCGTGGTCAGTGAGAACATCACGGCGCGGAAGGATCTCGGCGAGACGCCGCAGACCGCGGCGATCCGCGGTGGCGAGCAGGTCTTCTGGCCGGTGGTCGGCACGGTGCTGACCACGATCGTCGCCTTCCTTCCCCTGACGTTCATCAGCGGGAACATCGGCAAGCTCCTGGGTGCGCTGCCGATGGTGGTGTTCTGCGCCCTCAGCATCAGCGTGCTGGAGTCGATGCTGATCCTGCCGTCCCACATGGT
>JAACEA010000067.1 GCA_009936695.1 Planctomycetia bacterium | reverse complement strand
GCTGCGCAACGTTCGAGATGAACCGGGCGGCGGTGAGAGGGTCTTTCCCGCCGACGGTCCCGGGCTCGTCGTCGTGGTGCTGAGCAGCACGACCTGCCCGATCGCCAACGCCTCCGTGCCCGAACTGCGACGTCTGGATGCGGCAGTCGACGGGGTCGGAGGCCGCCTGGTACTCGTCCATGCGATGCCGGGGGTCACCGCCGAGGCGGCCGTCGCCCATGCGAGCACCCGTCGACTCGAGATGCCGATCCTGCTCGACGAACGTCATGAGCTGGTCGCGCGGCTCGACGGCACGGTGGTTCCCGAGGCCTTCGTGATGACGCGAGGCGCCGATCGATGGGCGATTCGATATCGAGGCCCGCTCGACAATCTGTACGCCGAAGTCGGTCGGCGACGCCGGAACGCCACGTCCTCATACGCGCGGGATGCGGTGGCCGCGATCGTCGCGGGAACACCGATCTCGCAACCGATTCGTCGGGCCATCGGTTGTCGGATCGATCGCATCGGCGTTGATCCGAAGGCCGATCCGAAGGTCGATCCGAAGGCCGTTCGGAAGACCGCCCCGAACGTCGCTCCGGAAGCAGGGGCCGGATGATCATGACCGCGTTCGTGATCGCCCTCGTGGTGGGCCTTCCGTGCTCGCTTCCGGAGCCTCCGTCGGCCGAGGATGCCGGTCCGGCGGTGACACCGCCGACCTGGAACGGCGAGGTCGCGGACATCATCGAGCGACGGTGTGTCTCATGTCATGCATCGGGTGGCGTCGGGCCGTTCGAACTCGTGGATGCCCCGGGTGTGCGCAATCGAGGGCGATTCCTCCTCGAGGTGATCGATTCCGGTCGGATGCCACCGTGGCTTCCGACCGGAACCGCGTGGATGAACCACCGGGCGGTGACGCCTTCGGAACGGGCGGCGCTCGCCACCTGGCTGGCGTCCGGCGGGCCGGTGGGCGACGGCCCCGCTCGCGTGCTGGCGGCACCGGAGTCGCCGGCGTTCCGATCCGATCTCGTCCTGGAGATGCCGGAAGCCCACGTGATTCCCGAGGAGTCCGATCCCGCCTGGCACGACGGTGAGATCGACGTGCATGGTTTCACGTATTCGCTGGAGAACCCGTCCCCGCTCCGGGTGCAGGCGATTCGGCATCGACCGGGATCACCTCAGGCGATGCGGGTGGCGGCGTTCGCGTTCGACGAGACGGGCGCGGGCCGCTATCTCGACGAGCGTGATTCCCGGGTCGGTTTTCTCATGGGGGGTGATCCCGGGATCAAACCGGTGGGTGCCGACGGCGTGATCCTCGCCGGGTCCGGCGACTTCCGCCTGCCGAAGGGCTTTCATGTGCCGGTGCCTGCGAAAAGCGATCTGGTGGCGCAGTTCCAGTATCGGCCCACCGGCGTGCCGGAACGTCTGCAGGAACGGATCGAACTGGAACTGGTGCCGCCCACCGACCCTTCCCGGCCCATTCGATGGTTCCCATTGGCCGTCGGACGGGTCGACATCCCCGCCGGCGACGAGCAGCGGGTGTCATCGGAAGCCTTCGTGCTGGAGCATCCCCTGGAGCTGCTCGGGATCTCACCACGCGCGATCGAGATCTGCCGGAGCCTCCGGGTGATGGTCGAGTTCCCGGACCAGCAACGCCGGGTGCTTCTCGAAATTCCGGACTGGGATCATCACCAGCGGGAGACGTTCCGTTTCAAACCGCCGGTCTCTCTGCCTGCGGGAAGCATGCTTTGGGCCACCTTCGAACTCGACAACACCGCGGCGAACCCCCGGAATCCAGATGATCCGCCGCAACGCGTGAATCGTGGACGAAGAACGGGCCTGCTCGGCGTGTTCCTGCTCGTCGCCGCCGGCACGGTCGACGGCGATCGTGACCTCCGACGGGTGGGACCGGAGATGGTGCGGCGGCTCATGCGAGGGCAGACGCCATCCCCCGACCAATCGTCGGAATCCGGCCTCACGGACTGATCGTTTGGCCTGATTCCGCGTTCGCCGGTGGGCCGGGTGAAGAAGCATGATCTTGGTGTCCGCGTTAATACAGACACCGGAATCCGCGATCTTCGTTCAGGAAGCCGGAAAACTTCCTAATTGATCCTTGAAATGGCAGCCGCCTCATGCACAATCTAAATGTTGTTCCCTTGTTCCAATGCGGCCTTTCCCCGGCCGTTCCCACAGGAGATTTTGAAGATGAAGAATGTGATTCTTGCGACTGCCGCGGCCGCGATGGCCTCGACGATCGCCGCTGCCGACATCACCAACGGTGATTTCAGCAACGGTTCCGAAGGTTGGACCCAGTTCGGTGGTTCCGAAGGACCCTACGACGTCGGCTTCTTCGGCGGCAGCGCCGCGGTCGTCGCCTACGGCACCTTTGGTGGCACTCCGAACTACAGCGGCTACACCCAGGATCTCGCCTGGGCCGGTGAGTTCGCTGAAGGCGACACGATCTCCTTCGGTGGTGAGATGTACACCGAGGCCGGC
>JAACEA010000504.1 GCA_009936695.1 Planctomycetia bacterium | reverse complement strand
GCCCTCACGACGCTCGCGGCCGTGGGCCCGTTGGTCGGTACGTTTCAGCGTGATCTGGGGATGCCGTACCGGGCCGTGGAAGGCGCCCGGGCCCTCGTGTTCCTGAACGCCAACGATCCCGGGGAGCGGCAGGTGGAGGGCGTTCGTGACTGCGATCGTGTCCTCGGCCGCCTCATCGAACTCGACGCCGACGTCACCGTGCTCGTGAACCCGGGTTGGAGGATCCCCAGCGCGTGGCGGCAGTCGGCGGAAGTGCGCGAAGGCAGGCTTCAGATTCGGTGGGTGGGCTCGGTCCTCGTCGCGTCTCGATACGGGATTCGTTCGATGCGGATGGTCGAATCGCTGCGGGGCCTCGAGATCGGGTCGGTCAAGTCGCCACCTCAGGCGGTCGAGATCCGACTGGACGTACCCCAGGACTCGTCGTTCCCGGGGCACATCCTCGTCGTCGACCTTCCGTCGGAGCAAAGTATCGATCGACTGGACATGTCGAGGCAGGTCGCGAGGCGTCTCGAGCCGATCCAGCCGGAAATCGTTCTCGGCGACCTCAACATGACCCCTCGTTCACCCGGGGTCGCGATGCTCGCGCCGGGATTCGAGGATGCGTTTCGGAACGCCGGCCGTGGTTGGGGAGGTACCTGGCCACGTTCGTCTCCGTGGCTCCGGATCGACTTCGCCCTCGCGGCCTCCCGCTTCGTTCCGGCGACGATCCGGGTGTTCGACCCGGGATCGGGAGGCCACCGCGGGCTCGTCCTCGAATATTCGGATCGGCAGTGACTCGGATCTGCCGGTTCGAACTCGCGCGCCGTCGCGCGTCTGATCAACCGTCGACCTTGAGTTCGTTCCAGATGTCGAGAATCCACAGGCCGGCGGAATCTTCGGAGGCCATCTCGCCGTCGAAGTTCACATCCGTCGGAATCGAATTCAGGAACTTGGATCCGGTATCCGCCTGGTAGGCGGTGGAGCCATCGCCTCGAAGCACGTTGAATCCGGACTCGTGGTTGAAGTCCGAACGGCTCCGCAATCCGTCGGTGAGCAGGATCACGTTGGGATCCGACATCCGCCGCCGGCTCGGGCCCATCAAGTCCTCGCCTCGCGATTGCTTCAGATGACCGGTGTAGTGGTAGTTGCAGAATGCGACTTCCGAACCGGTCCCCTGGGTCTCGCCGACCAGGCCTTTCGCTCGCTCGAACGTGTGTTCGCCCCGGTGTGCGGGGCAGAAGCACGATGCGGGGGAATCGATGTAGCGATCCTTCCACAGCAGGCCGATCCCATCGAAGTCGGCGATGCCCACATCGTCATTGAGATCGCCCGAGTTCAGGGCCATCATGTTGGCCGGTCGGTGCGCCATTTGAAAACGCGACTCGGGCAGGCGATCGTTGTTGTCCCGACCGAAGATGAGGAAGGACACCCCGATCTGTCGCTGATTGGCGGAACAGGCGAGGCGTCGGGCACCCTTTCGAGCGACTTCGAGACCGGGGAGCAGGAGTGAGGTCAGAACCACGATCACCGCGAGTACCACGACGAGCTCGATGACGCTGAAGCCCGGACGAGAGCCACAGCCTCGTCGGGAGCGGTCCCAGAGGAAGGTGGATCTCAGATCTGGGCGACGGTCAGTCAAGCGACCTCCTGCCGATATCATCATCACGATCACGGTGGAACGTTGGCGGCTGGCCCGGATGGCCTTCGCACCGTCAGGCAAAGGATACCGCCCGAAACGAGGCATTGGAGCGAAATCCAGTGTTTTGGGGGATCCGAAACTCCCCGTTCCTCGGATAACCTTGGTTGGTGGTCCTTCTTTCCGAATTTCAGAGCTGTGTGTCGCTCCGCGGGCTGGACGCATGAATTCCCCGAATCATGAAGACTGGGTCCTGATGCAGGCGGTCGCCGATGGCGATGAGGTGGCTGCAAACCGGCTTTATGATCGTTTCGGCGGACTGGTCTTCAAGTCCTCTCGGCAAGTGCTTTCCACGTCGGCGGAGGCCGAAGACGCGGTGCAGGAGGTCTTCGTCCGCCTGTGGAAGACCGCGGAACGCTACGACCCCGCTCGAGCCAAGCTCGTGACCT
>JAACEA010000066.1 GCA_009936695.1 Planctomycetia bacterium | reverse complement strand
ATTGGGAACTACTAGTGGACAACATTCCACCCCTCGTGTCACTCGTTTACTTCGATTCCTGCATGATTCATGGGCGGCGGACATCGATCAACCGGTCCAGAATCCGAGTTCCAGACCGAGATCCGCACCGTTCACCACCCCATCGTCGTTCAGATCCTCCGGGCAGTCCCGGCAAGGTCCCCAGGCGCCGAGAAGCAGGCCGAGGTCGGCCCCGTTGACGACGCCGTCGTCGTTGAAGTCGCCGGGCACCGGACCAGCCCCGCCGATGGTGACGACGAGCGTGAGCGTGATGTAGTGCGTGGTCTCGCCGGGGACGTCCTCATCGGTCGTCTGGATCGTCACGTCGGTCTCGTACACCCCTTCGCTCCGCCCCGCGGTGTTGAATCCGAATCGCAGCAGCCCGGGCTTGCCCGCGACGCTGGTTCCGAGTCCCTCCCAGATGAAGAACCCTCCACCGAGCCCGCTCGCCGCGTCGAGATCGAGCGCGGACTGCACGTCGCTCCACCCCACGTTGTGGACCGGAACGTCGATGAAGATCACGCCTGCATCCGCTGGTGACGCCGCCTCCAAGGTGATGTCGGTGACCACCGATCCGCCCGACCACGACGGCACCGCGGGTCTGATTCCGAAACCGCTGCACGCGAGGTCGTACTCCGGCTGCGAGACGCCCGCGCTGGTCGCGGCGACCTCGACGGACGCCGTGAACTCGCCGGTGACGCCCGCCACGAGCGAGAACGACTGGGTGTCGAAGCTCGGGAGCAAGGGCGCGACCCCGTCTCCACCACCGACCAGGACGCCGTCACCGACGGCCGAGTACTCGAGGGGCGACGCCGCCTCCGGGGTCACGACCTGTCGTGCGTTCGCGATCAACGCGATGATCGACGACGTGCCGCCACTCACCACGCGACCGAGATTGTCGTCGAGGACGCAGGTGAGCAGTCCCGGAACCATCAGGTCGGCGACCACCGGAATGTGGTCGCTCGCATCGTGCAAGGCATCCGCCAGTCCGTTGGAACGTGCGGTCTGACCGGGGAAATAGGCGTTGTTTCCCGTGTTGATCGAGACGTTGTAGTGATCGCCATCGTTCCCGAAGGAACGATAGGTCGAGGGCATGATCGAGAAACCGTCTCCGTCGAACAACGTCGGCGACAGCAGTTGGAAGTCGAAGCGATCGTCGAGGCCGCCACCCACCAGGGCGCCGCCGTCGAGGCGAGGACTCTGCGTGTGCTTGATCGCGTTGGACGCGCCGCTCCAACTCTCGGATCCGAGCGGGTCGTCTGCGCGCCCCGGACCGCTGGAGAGAAACTCGAGATAGGCCGGCTCGTTGTTCCCGTAGACGTTGAGATCGCCCGCGTAGATGATGTTGCTTCCCGCCGGCAGGGTGTCCGCGTCGTTCCGGATGGCGACCGCCCCGAGTCGGCGAATCTCCGCGTTCGAGCTCCCGCTGCTCGCCTTCAGGTGCATGCCGTAGATCCAGAGGACGCCGCCGTCGTCGTTGGAGCCCTGGATCCGCAGCTGCCAGCGATCGGTGTTCCGGCCCGCACCCGTCGGGATGTCACGGTGTCCCGCGGGAATCTCCTCGAAGAGATCGGATCGATAGATGAGCATCTGCGCGCCCCCCGACCCGTTCTCGGTGCTGCCGATCGTGAAGGTCGCCGTCTGGTAGGGAACGCCCGGGATCGCGTCCCCGAGGATGTTCTCGATGGAGACGCGGGCGCTGTTGGTCACCTCCTGGAGGATCAGCACCGCCGGCGCCGTCGCGAACCCCGGGACGTCGTCGTCGGCCATCGCGACGAAGACCTCCTCGATCGCCTGCGGATCGCCGTTCAATCGGGCGATGTTCCAGTTCACCATGCGGACCTGGGCCGTGGTCGACGAGGCGAACCCCGCGACGATCAGCACCGAGGTGACGACGAGCCGCTGCAACGCGGTCGATGACGAGGGGATCGAATCAAGGGGACGAGATCGCACGGCGTGCTCCGATAACCCGGAATGGGCGTCACTTCGACGACGAAGGCCGCCCTGTCGATTCTACGACCGGGCGGTCCAATGTCGATTCGAACGCGTCGATTCCAGACGATTCGCCGTGATTGTCGGTCAGGCGGCGCGCGGTCCGTCGTCACCGTGGTCGAAATCGCCCAGGCAGTGGAGTTCGCGGGCGAGATCCTCCATGCGCCGGGACGCCTCGTCCGCGGCCCGGAGGACCTGTTCGACATCGATTCGAGCGGTCACGGGCGACGAATCGGTGAATCGATCGTTCTCACCGATGTTCACCGACGATTCCTCGGAATCGACCGAGGTTCGCTCGTTGACCAGACGCCATCCGGCGGGCATGTTGACTCGACTCATGCGTGCATCCTTCCGAGGGCGTTCGTCACGACGTTGGCGGCCCTCTACCGGATTCATCGGCGTCCGATCAGGCCGACTTTGGT
>JAACEA010000065.1 GCA_009936695.1 Planctomycetia bacterium | reverse complement strand
GAACTCGGGGCCCCGTTCAGCGAGGAGCCCGGAGAGGCCGCCTTCTACGGTCCGAAGATCGACTTCGTGGTCAAGGACGTCATCGGTCGCGAGTGGCAGCTCGGCACGGTGCAGGTCGACTACAACCTGCCTGAGCGATTCGATCTCGAATACATCGGCGCGGACAACGCCCGGCATCGACCGGTCATGATCCACCGCGCCCCGTTCGGCTCGATGGAACGGTTCGTGGGCGTGCTCATCGAGCACTTCGCCGGCGCCTTCCCCTGCTGGCTCGCCCCCGAACAGGTCCGCGTGCTCCCGATCAGCGACAAGAGCGCCGACTACGCCGCCGAGGTGCTGTCGAGCCTGAAGAAGCTCGGCCTTCGAGCGACCATGGACGACGGGGCCGAGCGGATCCAGGCCAAGGTCAAGGTCGCCGCCAACATGAAGGTCCCCTACCTCGCGGTGGTCGGACCGCGCGACGCCGAAAACCGCGAGGTCTCGATCCGAGCCTTCGGCGTCGACCAGAACCTCGGATCGATGGGCCTCGACGAATTCCTCGAAACGGTGTCGGCCGAGAGCCGTACCCGTGGCGAGACCCGACTGGTCGATCGATTCGAGACCGCCCCATCAAGCGAACCGGCGACGGCGGATTGATTCCTCGGTGTCCGCCGATGACCGTTGGCACCGCCCCGACCGGATCCGCACCGGTCCGATTCCAAGCCTTCCGGCCCCCGTTTCGGGGGACCGGGAAAAACTGGTCAGGACGTCGATTCGGTCACGTCCCAGGCCCGAGGAGCCACCTCGTAGGCGGTTCTGGATCGGGTTTCGTCTTGATCCCCCGATTCGGCCGATGTAACGTTCACGTCTGGGAGTTCGGTCGGTCGAACTCCGTATCGCGATGAACGGCCGCCTGGCGGCCCCCCGGAACCGCTGCTCCATGCACGAATCCGTCCGGCCGATCTCATGACCACGCTCCGCGTGTGCGTGCCCCCGGCTTTCATCGCGTGTGACGTCTTCCTGATTCACCTGCGCCCCCGAACGTGCGAACCGTTCGACGGGTGTCTCTCGCTCCAGTTCGCTTGAAGGGATTTCCACCATCGCCATTCGACGCAGAGGATTCCGCCGCGAAGACATGCGGCCCACCGGGCCCCGCATGAACGAGCGGATCCGAATCTCGCCGGTCCAGCTGATCGACGAGAACAACGAGAACGCAGGCGTCGTCGAGACGCACGAGGCGCTTCGCCGCGCCCGTGACCTCGGCCTCGATCTCGTCGAGATGAACGCCGACGCCCGTCCGCCGGTCTGCCGGATCATCGACTACGGTCGGTTCAAGTACGAGCAGTCGAAGAAGGACAAGGAACGAAAGGCGAAGACGAAGGTCTCCGAACTCAAGGAGGTCCGTCTCGGCCGATCGATGAAGATCGATCCCCACGACATCGGGATTCGCATGAAGCAGGCGAAGAAGTTCCTGCTCGAGGGACACAAGGTCCAGATCGTCCAGCAGTTCCGCGGCCGTGAGATGGCCCATCGAGAACGCGGCTACGACCGGATGCGAAGCATCATCGAGGATCTCGAGGAGCTCGGAAAGCTCGAGACCGAACCGCGGATGGCGGGTCGGCGAATGTCCGTGATCCTCGGCCCCGACAAGCGGAAGATCGAGGCCTACCGTCGCAGGATGGAGAAGGAAGGCCGCAAGACCGAGGAGAAGGACGAGGAGCTCGCCAAGCAGATGGCCGCGATCAACGAGGCCGACGCGAAGGCCGAAGCGGCCGCCCCCGAGCCCGAGACCACCACGGAAGTGTCGACCGAGGAGTCCAAGGACTGACTCGCGGTTCGCCGCGACTGGTCGCGGAAGATCCTGGAAACACGGCCGCCGCACGTTCTCCGCCGGAGAACGTGCGGCGGTTCTTCATCGCGGGAGCTTCGCTCGCCCCGAGGGACATCGCCTGGATCGCCGTCGCTTCGAGACGTCGACGCGTGCGTCACGACGGATGGCGAGAAGGCTGCAGGAGCGGCTCCAAAAAGAAACCGTGCCCGCCTTGCGGCAGGCACGGTTTCGAGTTCATTGAACGCCTTCGCGTTCCCGTTCCGATCAGCCGCGTCGACGACGCGAGGCGAGGCCCGCGACACCGAGCAGGGCGATCGCACCGGGCGCGGGAATCACACCCGCAAGGGTGATGGTCGCGCCATCGTTGTTGGTGGAGACCGTGAGGTCGTCACCGAGCAGGATGTTGTTCGATCCGTAGCTGTACATCCGGGCTTCGATCACGAGCGCCGTCTGGCCCTCGGCGATGGTCCAGGTGTGGGATGCCTGCGTCCAGATGCCACCCTCGCCCGCGTAGTCGCCGGAGCCCGACGCGGAGCCGAAGTAGGTGGTGATGTCATCGTTGGAGCTGTAGTGGCCCCAGAGCCGTCCCTTGCCGTCGTTGTCGACGCCGTTGGAGGCACCCTTCATCCACATGGTGGCGGTGACGGTGTCACCTTCGGAGAGGCCGGTGACCCAGGCGACGTAGCCCTGGGGCGTGCCGCTCACGGGATCCTCGATCATGAAAAGGCTCGAGCCGCCCGCGAACGGATCAGCGGTCTCATAGCCCCAATCGAAGAGGTTGCCGAAGGAGCCGAGGATGGCCGGGGCGGAGGTGTCCTCCCAACCAGACGAGGCTTCGATGTCGGCCATGGCCGACCCAGTGAACGCGGCCGCAACGGCAGCGGTGACAAGCAGGTTCTTCATGATGGTCTCTTCTTCCTTCTTCGACGTTCGGGAACACGGAAAAGCGGGAACTCACGGGGTCTCCGAGGGCATCGGCGACCGCTCCGAGTGTACCGGTACACCCCCATGTCTCAAGGCACACTTCGCAAAAGAACGGAGAACCTCGCGCAAAATTAATCCGATACAGAGCTCCATGTTTTATCGG
>JAACEA010000503.1 GCA_009936695.1 Planctomycetia bacterium | reverse complement strand
GGGGAGGTGCTGGCCGACTCCAGCATTCGACCGCAGGGCCGCCCGCCGATCGTGCAGACGAACCACCACGTCTCGGTGTCGTCGACATCGATGGACGCCGCCGCGTGCGGACCGCCGGGAGGCGGCGCGGCGAGCGACGCACCGGCGATCGCGCAGGCCGCGACGACCACGGCGATGAACGATGCGACCAGGTTCATCGGCCGCGTCCGGCACGGCGCCGCGATGATCGAGCGAGACGGCGGATCGAGCTCCGATCGCTCAGGACGAGGGTGGACTGGTGGTTCGGAAAACGGCATGCTCACCTTCCCGTCGGCGTTGCCGACCCTCCGATTGTATCGGTGCGACCCATCGGCGATTCCCGTCTCCAGAGGTTCGTCGCGCGTCGACTCGTCGCTCGGGTACGCTGCGGCGATGTCCACCGCTCACGAGCCCGTCCGCGAAGCGAATTTCGACTCCATCGTCGGACCGACCCACAACTACGCGGGCCTGAGCCCGGGCAACGTCGCGAGTTCGACGAATTCCGGTGAGATCTCCCGTCCTCGGGAAGCGGCGCTGCAGGGACTCGCGAAGATGCGGGCGCTCGCGGAGATGGGCCTGCTCCAAGGCTGGCTGCCGCCGTACCCGCGTCCCGCGTTCACGGCGCTCCGCGACGCCGGCTTCGAAGGCGACGACGCCACCATCATCGCGCGGGCGGCGGCCGACGCCCCCCACCTCCTCGCCCGCGCCACCTCCTCCTCGTTCATGTGGGCGGCGAATGCCGCGACGGTCGCGCCGGCCCCCGACACCGAGGACGGTCGACTGCATCTCGCGGTCGCGAATCTCCACACCATGCCGCATCGCCGGATCGAGGCGCCGACCACCGAACGGATTCTCCGTCGCGTCTTCGCCGACGAAGCCCGGATGACGGTCCATGCCGCGATCGACGGTCCGGGACTCACCGACGAAGGCGCCGCGAATCACACCCGGCTCGCGAGTGGCGACGGACCCGGCACCCACTTCTTCGTCTACGGCGGTCGGGCGGACTCCGACGTCGGACCGCGTCGGTACGTCGCGCGACAGACCCTCGCGGCCTCGCGAGCGGTCGCGGACGTGCTCCGGGTCCCCGAATCGAGATGCGTCTTCGCCCAGCAGCATCCCGACGCGATCGATGCGGGCGTCTTCCACAACGACGTGATCTCGGTGGGCAACGAGAACGTGCTTCTCCACCACGAGCAGGCCTTTCTCGATCCGGACCGGACCCTCGCGGAACTCGACCGCCGGCTCGACGGCCGACTGATCTCGATCCAGGTGCCCGCCGATCGCGTGGCGATGGAGGACGCGGTCCGCTCCTACCTCTTCAATTCCCAGCTCGTCACGCTGCCGGACGGATCGATGGCCCTGATCTGCCCCGGGGAGTGCCGCGAGTCCACGGCGGTGTCGTCCTATCTCGACGACCTCGTCGTCGACACGGCGAACCCGATCGCCGCCGTCCACGCCTTCGACCTTCGCCAGTCGATGCGAAACGGTGGCGGGCCCGCCTGTCTCCGGCTTCGGGTGGGCCTTCGACCGGGCGACGTCGATGCGGTGCATCACGCCTGCCTCTACACGGAGGCGCGATACCACCGGCTGGTCGAGTGGGTGGAACGGTGGTATCCGGAGGAACTCGCCGCCTCGGAACTCGCGGACCCCGATCGCCTGGTCTCCGCCCGCGACGCCCTCGACGAACTCACGGTGATCCTCGAACTCCCCGGCCTCTACGACTTCCAACGGTGACGTCCGTTCCGAGGGGCTCGTCCTCGCGCCCGCGAATCAGCCTTCGCCGTCCTCGGGTCGCATCAACGGGAACGCGATGACCTCGCGGATCGAGGCCTGGCCGGTGAGGAGCATCACGATGCGATCGACGCCGAGCCCCAGCCCGCCCGCGGGGGGCATGCCGACGCGGAGGGCCTCGATGAAATCCTCGTCGAGGTTTCGAAACGCCTGTTCCTCGTCGTCGGCCCCGGCGAGCTGCTCGGTGAACTTCGCGAGCTGCACGTCGGGATCGTTGAGTTCGGTGTACGCCGGACCGATCTCCATGCCCGCGACGAAGACGTCCCATCGCTCCGCGAGATCCGGATCGTCCGGATCCGGACGGGTGAGCGGGCTCACCGCGGACGGGTACCCGGTCACGAACGTCGGCCTCGACGGATCGATCAGCGGCTCCGCGACCTCCTCGAAGAGTTCGTTGACCGCGAACCAGTGGTCCATCCCCTCCGCCTTGTGCAGACCGAGTTCCGCCACCTTCGACCGCACCGCGTCCTCGTCACGCATGTCGAATCCGGTCGCCCGCTCGAAGAGTTCGCCGTAGGTGACCCGCTCGAAGGGCCGACTCCAGTCGATCTTCAGCTCTCCGAACGGCAAGACCGGCGCATCCACCTCGCCCCCGACCGACTCGTCGCCACGACCGCGGCGATCCTCGGCGGCCCGGCAGGCGAGTTCGTGCAGAAGCGACTCGGTCAGTTCGAGCATCGTCCAGCAGTCGCCGAACGCCTCGTAGACCTCCATCGCCGTGAATTCGGGATTGTGGGTCCGATCGACGCCTTCGTTGCGGAAGTTGCGGTTGATCTCGAAGACCCGCGGCAATCCCCCGACCAGAAGTCGCTTGAGGTAGAGCTCCGGGGCGATCCGCATCGAGAGTTCGATGTCCAGGGCGTTGTGGTGCGTCGTGAATGGACGGGCGGCGGCACCGCCCGCCATCGACTGCAGCATCGGGGTCTCGACCTCGAGGAACGACCGGTCCTCCATGAAGCGACGCATGCGGGAGATGATTCGCGAGCGATCCTGCAGCACCTGGATGGCGTCCGGATTCGCGTGGAGATCGACGTAGCGCCGCCGGAAGCGGATCTCGGGATCGGAGAGGCCATGCCACTTCTCGGGCGGCGGCGTGAGACTCTTCGCGTGCATCTCCATTCGATCCGCCCAGACGGAGATCTCCCCGCGCTTGGGTCGCCCCATCGGCCGGCCCGCCACGACCACGTCGCCGTAGTCGAGCTTCTTGGCGAGCCGGAAGACTTCGGGGGCGCAGTCGGCCTTCGAGAGACTCACCTGCAGATCACCGGTGTGATCCCGCAGACGGAGGAAGACCAGCTTGCCGATGTCGCGATGCTGCATCACTCGCCCGGAGACGAGCACGACGGGACGAGGGTCCTCGATCGAGTCCCCCGCTTCCTGCGCCGCCGCGTGCGACTCGTGCGCCGCCTCGTCGAAGGTCTCCCGCGCCGTGGCGAGATCGACGAGCCCCTCCACCCGGCCACCGTACGGACGCACCCCGAGCTCCTCCCGGAGGAACGCGAGTTTCCGACGGCGGGCCGCGACCAGGTCGCGAAGATCCGCCTCGCTCGGCGGATCGACGTCTTCGGAACGACTCGGAACGTTCGGAGGGGTTTCGCTCACGGCATGCCTCGCGGGGCGGAACGGTGCGGAAGGTGATCGAGCCATCGTCGAACGACTCGTTCGGAAGAACGCGTCATCGTACCGATTCCCCGCGACGGCCGACCCGGGTCCCGAGCCCCCGCTCCTTCCGCCTCACGCTCAGCTCATCGGAAGATTCAACGACGGCGGCTCGTAGCCCACGATGGACTCGAAGCGTGCCTGGAACTCCGCGGTGTTGATGTCGGAGCACGCCGCGAGCCGGGCGAGGATCACCGGATCCTCGAGATCGTCGCGGCGGATCCGGATCATGTACCGCCGGGCGATGGCGTATCGGGTCGATTCGATGTCGACCAGCCGGACCTGCATCCGGTTGGTCTGCGAATCGAGCATCTCTTCGAGCGGCACCGGCACGAAACGACCACCCTGCATGGACACCAGCGACCCACTGCCGCCTTCGATCAGGAACTTCGCGGCCGCGTAGCCGAGGTCCCGGCAGTACTCGAGGTCGGCCGGCACCGGGTCGGCGCAGCGGAGTTCGTAGCCGATGTTCTTCTCGACGAGCGTGCAGTCGATTCCGAGCTTCTGGCGTTCGGTCCGGACCAGACGCTTCAGTTCCCGACCGAAGTCGAGCTCCGCCAGTCGGACGTGCCCATGGGCATCTCGTTCGATGACGCCGAGCTGGTTGAGGTCCTCGGGATCGACCGAGAGCGCCGCCCCCTCG
>JAACEA010000064.1 GCA_009936695.1 Planctomycetia bacterium | reverse complement strand
GCTCGAATCGATTCGAAACGACTTCGCCAGGCCGGTGGTTCATGCCCGCAATCTCTTTCACAATTCCGCCGCGATGTGGGATGCCTGGGCGTGCTTCGAGTCCGGGCCGACACCCTGGCTCTTCGCTGAGGACGAATTGATCGCGGCCGACGTCGAGGCCGCGCGACGTGAGGCGATCTCCTACGCGGTCTATCGGATCCTTCGGCACCGTTTCGCCGAGTCGCCCGGCTTCGAGGAAATGGCGCCACAGTACGACGCGCTCATGGTCGAGCTCGGTTACGACCCCGCCTACACCGAGACGGTCGGGAACGACCCGGCTGCGATCGGGAACCGGATCGCCCAGACCTACATCCTCTTCGGTGAGTCCGACAACGCGAACGAACAAGACGACTACGCGAACCAGTGGTACCGCCCGGTGAACCTCCCGATCTTTCCGGAGGAGCCCGGCAATCTGCTTCAGCGACCGAACCGCTGGCAGCCCATCGGATTCGAAGAGTTCATCGATCAATCCGGCAACGTGATCGAAGGCGGCGTGCCGCCGTTCCTCGGTCCCGAGTGGGGCAGTGTCACGCCGTTCAGTCTTCGGCCGGACCAGCGGACCACCAACCAGCGTGACGGACATGACTGGTATCTCTACCTCGATCCGGGTTCGCCGCCGTTGATCGGTACCGACCGGGAGGTGGAGTACCTCGAGGGATTCGAACAGGTTCTCGTCTGGTCCTCCCATCTCGACGCCGAAGATGCCGTGCAGATCGACGCGAGTCCGAACGCGATCGGCAATGCGGACCTTCCCACCGATCCCGCGGACTTCGACGGGTTCTACGATTACTTCGCCGGCGGAGATGCAAGCCAGGGCTACGGTGCGAATCCGGTGACCGGCGAGCCGTACCCGGTTCAGCTGGTGCCTCGAGGGGACTACACCCGGGTCCTTGCCGAGTTCTGGGCCGACGGTCCGGACTCCGAGACCCCGCCCGGACACTGGTTCACGATTCTGAACGACGTGATGGATCATCCCGAGTTCGTTCGTCGAATCGGAGGAGCCGGGCCGGTCCTCGGGGAACTCGAGTACGACGTCAAGGCCTACCTCGCCATGGGTGGTTGCATGCATGACGCGGCGATCGCCGCGTGGGGCGTCAAGGGCTGGTACGACTACGTACGACCCGTGTCCGTCGTCCGGTGGATGGCGGAGAACGGTCAACGCACCGATCCGAAGCTGCCCAACTATCACCCGCGAGGACTCCGGCTCATCTCGGGGTTGGTCGAAGTCGTGACCGAGGAGACGATCGCCCCGGGTGAGCGACACGAGCATCTGGCGGGCGTCGGAAATGCGAACGTCGGGAAGATCGCGGCATTCTGCTGGCGAGGGCCCGAATTCATCAACGATCCGGAGATCGACACCGCCGGCTGCGGATGGACCTTGGCCGAGATGTGGTGGCCGTATCAGCGGCCGACCTTCGTGACGCCGAACTTCGCAGGCTACGTGTCCGGTCATTCGACCTTCAGCCGTGCCGCCGCGGAACTCATGACCCGCATGACCGGCAGCGAGTACTTCCCGGGCGGACTTGGCGAGTATCTGGCTCGCCGTGGCCAGTTCCTCGTCTTCGAGAACGGACCGTCGGTCGATGTCCGACTCCAGTGGGTGAGCTATCGCGATGCCAGCGACCAGTGCTCGCTCAGTCGGATCTGGGGCGGCATCCATCCGCCCGCCGACGACCTTCCCGGTCGCCTCATGGGGCTCGTGATCGGGCCCCAGGCCTGGGATCGTGCGGTCGAGCTCTACGAAGGTGGAGCGAGCTGTGCGGAGGACATCAATGGCGACGGGATCGTGAACGCCGCCGACCTGGGGGCGCTCGTCGGGGACTGGGGCTGTACCGGCCCGGACTGCGTCGCCGACGTCAACCAGGATGGCATCGTGAACTCCGCCGACCTCGGTCTCGTGATCGGAGCCTGGAACCAGGACTGCTGATCCGACCGTTCGCCGTTCAGTCGTCACCGAGGAGCTTGCGCTCGAGGAAGTCCATGCGTCGCCGATGCCCGTAGGGGGTCTCGGCGGCGCCGTGTCCGGCGGTCGGAAGCAGCACGAACTCGAAGTCCTTGTCGGCCTTGACCAGCGCATCGACGACCTGGAGCGTCGAGGTCGGATCGACGTTCCTGTCCAGCCCGCCGAGGATGAGCATGAGCTCGCCGGTCAGCCGGTGGGCGTTGGTCACGTTCGACTGGTCCGCGTAGTGGGGCCCGATCGGCCACCCCATCCAGAGCTCGTTCCACCAGATCTTGTCCATCCGGTTGTCGTGACAGCCGCAGTCCGCCACGGCGACATCGTAGAAGTCGCCGAATGCGAGGAGGGCGCGGAGTGCGCTCTGACCACCGGCGCTGCCGCCGTAGATGCCCACCCGATCGAGATTCATCCAGGGGCGGTCGCGGGCGGCGGCCTTGATCCAGGCGATTCGATCGGGAAATCCCGAGTCTCCGAGGTTCCTCCAGGCCACGTCGTGGAATGCCTTGGATCTCCAGTTCGTACCCATGCCGTCGATCTGCACCACGATGAACCCACGATCCGCGATCTCCCGCATCCGCCAGCGTGGCGCGAACGACTTGGGGACGAAGTGGTCATGGGGACCCGCGTAGATGTGCTCGACCACCGGATAGGTCTTCGCCGGGTCGAAGTCGGCGGGGCGGACGATCACGCCCCAGATGTCCGTTTCGCCGTCGCGACCCTTCGCGACGAAGCGTTCCGGCTCCTGCCAGCCCGATTCGAGCAGGCGGGCGTGATCGGCGGTCGCGAGCGTGGTGACGAGGCCGCCGTCCGAGGTGCGTCGGAGTTCGTGGACCGGCGGTCGGTCGACGCGACTCCACCGATCCACGTAGTGCTCACCGTCCGGAGAGAACTCCAGGTCGTGCGTGCCGTCACCGCGGGTGAGCCGGGTCATCGATCCATCCTCGATCGAGACGATCGCGTGATGGACGTGATAGGGGTCCTGATTCGGATCGATTCCCATCACCCGGATGCGGATGGTGCCCGAGTCTTCGTCCACCGCGTCGACGGCGCGCACCACCCAGTTGCCCGAGGTGATGGGACGCCGCTCACCGGTGTCGAGATGGATGAGATCGAGATGGTTCCAGCCCGTACGTTCGTTCATCCAGATCGCTCGGTCGCCGTCCGCCAGGACATGGAGGAATCGCTTGCCGGCGTAGTCGATGAAGGTGTCGGACTGCTCGTCGATCAGCGTTCGGATGGTGGAGGAGACGGCATCGATCTCCATCAAGCGGAGGGCCTGATGACCGCGCTGGTTGTGGAGGAATCGGACCCGCTGGCCGTCCGGATGCCATGAAAAGGTCCCGATCGACCATGGATCCGGGATGTGTTCGTCGGTCGGCCGGAATCGGCGCCCGGTGGCGACCTCGAACACCACGGGGCGTGGATGGTCGATGCGGTCTCCTGGCTTGCGATAGGAGAGCGTCTCGAGCCTCGGCTCGACGCGGTCGTCCG
>JAACEA010000502.1 GCA_009936695.1 Planctomycetia bacterium | reverse complement strand
GTCCGCACCACTTATCTCATCGGCCCCGACGGCAAGGTCGCGGAACGCTGGGACAAGGTGAAGGTCCCGGGGCACGCCGACGCGGTGCTCGAGGCGGTCCGAGGGCTCTGAGCGGCGTCCGCCGGCTTCACGGCCCGCTCACCGCAGGCCGCCGAAGACGAACGCGAGGGCGGTGATCATCAGGAAGATCCCGACCAGCAGCCAGGCCGAGCCGAGGACGAATTGAAGAATTCGACGCGGCGTGAACTAGTCCCGTCTTCGAGGTCGTTGAAACCGTGGCATCGCCGCGCTGGCGAGGCCGCATTCGGGGCAGGTCGCGTTCCATGGGAGATTCGCGAGCAGGTGGCCGCACCCCGGCAGCTCGGTCGGTCCGGATCGACCGCCCGGCCCGGGCCGGTGAGTCCCACCGCGGTTCCGCACTCGGGACAAGCGGTGCCTTTGCGGAGTCGGCGAAGGTCGTATCCACAATGCCGGCATGAAGTCGTCGTCATCCGCGGCGAACGTCGCCCTCGGATCACGCCGGCGATCACCGGCACGGCGATGAAGAAGCCCACCAGAAGCAGCATCACCAGCATCGACAGATCGTGTTGGTTGAACACCTCGCGTCTCCGATGATGGCCCCCGGCTCACCCCGATCCAATGGTATCTCCGCACCCTCGGTTCGCGGCAGCCTCCGATCCGGGCACGTGGTGTATCACGCATTGGCGGGGCCACCGTACCAGGCAACCTGGAAGGGCCGGTCGTGTCCCGGAGGTCCATGGGGCGATCGGCGGGGACGATATCCTGTCGACATGTCCCAGCCCCTGCTCCGGTTCAAACGACTCGATCCCCGAGCGGTCCTCCCCGCCTACCAGTCCGAGCAGGCGGCCGGTCTCGATCTGTGTGCCGTCCTCGACGCCCCCGTCGAGATCTCCGCAGGTGGGATCCTGATGGTTCCCTGCGGTTTCGCGATGGCGATCCCCGCGGGCTGGGAGGCTCAGGTCCGGCCTCGGAGCGGCCTCGCGAGCAGGCATGGGATCTCCATGCCCAATTCTCCCGGGACCATCGACGCGGACTACCGCGGCGAGGTGAAGGTTCCGTTGATCAATCTCGGAAAATCCTCCTTCACGGTCGAGCCGGGCATGCGGATCGCCCAGATGGTGATCGCACCCGTGGCCAGGGTCGTGATCGAGGAGGTCGAGGAACTCGACGATACGAACCGGGGCGCGGGTGGATTCGGCTCGACCGGGCGGTAGCTTCCGCCGATCTCTTCTAGAATCCCGGGATGACCTCGACCACCAATGTCGCTGTTCCGCTGCTCGATCTGAAGGCCCAGTACGAGACCATCCGGTCGGAGATCGAGCCGGCGGTCCAGGAGGTGCTGGAGAGTCAGGTGTTCATCGGTGGGCCGAAGGTGGCCGAGTTCGAGTGCCGCTGCGCGGGCTATCTGAACGTGCCCTTCACGGTCGGGAATTCCAGTGGTTCGGATGCCCTGATTCTCGCGCTCGATGCCCTCGGCATCGGGCCGGGCGACGAGGTGATCCTACCCACCTACACCTTCTTCTCCACCGCAGGCAGTGTCTCCCGGGTCGGTGCGACACCGGTCTTCGTCGACATCGATCCGACCACGTACCAGATCGATCCGGATTCGATTCGTCGGGTCCTCGAAGGACGAACGCCCGGCGCGGTGAAGGCGTTGATGCCCGTGCATCTCTTCGGGCAGGCGGCCGATCTCGATGCGGTGATGGCGATCGCGGAAGAGCACGGGCTTCGGGTGATCGAGGACGCGGCTCAGGCCTTCTCGCGTGGGACGTCGTCAACGAGGCGACCAACTCGACGGCGCCCTACAAGCCGAACACGTGGTATCCGGCGGTGCCCAACTATGTCGATGAAGCCTTTGCCGCGGCACGCGCGGCCGACCCGACGGTGCTCCTCTTCTACAATGATTTTGGAGTCGAAAGCAAGGGCAGGGCCAAGGCCGAGCAGATGTACGACATGGTCGCCTCGATGGTGCGTCGGGGTGTGCCAATTGACGGTGTCGGCCTGCAGGCGCACCTTTCGCTCGGCGCCGCCGGCCGTGCCGATGGCGAGGAGAATTACGACGCATGGTTCTCCGACGACATTAAGGGCCGAAGCAAGGCACCCGAGTCGCTCAGCGCTGTGTCGGACAACATCAAGCGCTACGGCGAGCTGGGTTTACAGGTTCACATCACC
>JAACEA010000501.1 GCA_009936695.1 Planctomycetia bacterium | reverse complement strand
CTCCACCCGATCACTCGTGGTGTGAGCAAGCAGCTGCTCCCGGTGTACGACAAGCCGATGATCTATCACCCGCTGTCGGTGTTGATGCTCGCGGGCATCCGAGAAGTGATGATCATCACCACCCCGCACGAGCAGGGGCTGTTCCAGAATCTGCTCGGCGACGGCTCGCAGTGGGGCATGCAGATCGAATGGGCGATCCAGCCTTCACCGGACGGACTGGCCCAGGCATTCATCATCGGTGCCGATTTCGTGAAGGACCGTCCCAGCGCGCTGGTGCTCGGTGACAACATCTTCTACGGAGCAGACCTGCGGAACCGCCTGCAGACGATCAGTGATCGGGAGACGGGTGCGACGGTCTTCGCCTACCGCGTCGCGGATCCGGAACGATACGGCGTGGTGGCGTTCGACGACGAGATGCGTGCGACCAGCATCGAAGAGAAGCCGGTGAAGCCGAAGTCCAATTTCGCGGTGACCGGCCTGTACTTCTACGACGAGCAGGTCGTCGAGATCGCTCGCAACGTGAAGCCGTCGCCCCGCGGCGAGCTCGAGATCACGAGCATCAACGACTTCTACCTGCAGCAGGGCTCGCTCTCCGTCGAGCGTCTCGGACGAGGGTCCGCATGGCTCGACACCGGCACCTTCGAGAGCCTGCTGCAGGCCGGCCAGTTCGTCCAGACGCTTGAGGACCGACAGGGGCTCAAGGTCGCCTGCCCCGAGGAGATCGCCTGGAGCAACGGCTGGATCGACGACGCCCGGCTCCAGTCCCTCGCCGATGCGATGGCGAAGAATTCGTACGGGCAATACCTGCAGGACCTGCTCTCCGATTGACGTCGGCGTCCATCCGTCCGGGACTGACGGCGAGGGGCGGACGGGAGCCGGCTGGTGATGGCCGGCATCACGCGTGAAAGCGACATCTGATCATCCATTGCGGCGACTCAGGCCGCGGCGCTGGCATCTCGGATGTGCTTGATCACGTCGATGGCGTCATACGGCTTCTTCAGGTACGCGAACGCGCCTGCGGACAGTGCGGCCTGTCGGGCGGTGTCCTGGACGTTGGCGGAGAGGAAGATCACCGGTATTCCCGAGGTTCGAGGATCCGCCTTGAGACGGGCGTTCACTTCGAATCCGTCGATCTCCGGCATCCGGACGTCGAGGATGATCACGTCGGGCTGTGGATCACCGGTCGCCCGTTCGATGCCGAGGATGCCGGAGGTGGCGGTGTCCACATCGAATCCCAGTGCCCGCAGTCGGATCGCGAGCACTTCGGTGAGGTGAATCTCGTCGTCGATGATGAGGACTCGATCAAGCATGGACGGTTTCTCCGATGAGTTCGAGGATCTCGCGATGAGCGGAGCGCCAGTCTTCGTCGAATTCCCAGTCCCCGACGACCCCGATCCGCAATGACGGTCCGAGATCGCCGGCCCACTCGGCCCCAAGACGATCCGCCCACTCGCTCGCAGAACCGGCGGGACCGAAGACCAGGAGGCCGGGCTTGCCGACCGCTTCGATGCACAGGTCCGAAGGGCGTATGGCGCTGCACACGTCCCGTTGCATGGTGGCGAGGTCGTACGACGGGTTGGTGGGCGTGATTCGAATCGCTCCGATATTGCTCGGCCGGTCCTCGCACTCCAGCAGCCGTTCGAAGAAACGGTCGACCACGACCCGCGGCTCCGCGGGTGGCATCGTGAAGCGGAAGCAGGCTCCACCCTCGGGGCGGTTCATCACTTCGAGTCGTCCGAGATTCAACCATGCGAGTTGTCGTGCGATGTTGAGCCCGAGTCCGAATCCCTTGACGCCGGGGGACATCGCGTTGGGAAGCTGCTGGAACCGCTCGAAGAGCGAATGCATGTCCGCTTCCGAGATGCCGGCGCCCTGATCGCAGATCGAGATCTCGATGTCACCCTGACTGTTGGTCACCGCCTCGATCCGGACCTCGGTGTCGGGCGGGCTGAACTTGATGGCGTTCGTGGCGAGATTCACCACCACCCGGCGGGCCTTCTCGTCGTCGACGAACACCTGTGGAAGATCATCGGCGAGCACGCAGGCGAGTCGGATCCCATTCGCCTCCGCCTTGCGTCGAAGCAGGCGGTCGATGTCCCCGAGTATGGTCGCGACGTCGTGGCGGCGACGTTCCACCCGCAGGCGGCCGGATCGGAGCTTGCTCGAGTCCAGGAAGTCCTCGACCATGGTGTTGAGGTCGACGGTCGCGATGTCGATGATCCTCAGCCAGTCCTCCTGGGAGGAGCTGATTTCGCCGCCGAGGCCATCGAGGATGATCGACGTGTATTCCTTGATCACGGTGAGCGGAGTTCGGAACTCGTGGGAGACGTCGTCGACGAATCGATGAGCACGGTCGGTCATGTCCTCGAGCCGGTGGTTCTGCCGCTCGAGGAGCTGGTTCAGCTCGGCGAGTTCACGGGTGGTCTCCTGCAGCGCGACCTTCTCGCGTCGATCCGTGATGTCGCGAACGATCATCGACGCCCCGGAGATGGAACCGTTCTCATCGCAGACCGGCGATGCGGCGATGGAGACCTCGATCTCGCTTCCATCCTGTCGGCGGCAACGTGTCTCGAGCGGTCCACCCATCGAATCGAGCTCGCCGCGGAGCACCTTCGCGAGCGCATCCGACTGGTCGTGGTCGACCAGGATCTCCTGATAGGGGAGCCCCACGAGATCACCGGGCTGGAATCCCAGCATCGACGTGACGCCGGGGTTGGCGATTCGAATGCGTCCGTGCGCGTCGAGGCTCAGGATCGCGTCCTCTGAGGTCTCGACGATCTTCGCCAGCGCGGCGCGGGAGATTTCAAGCAGCTTCCGCTCGTGGACGTCCTGAAGGGAACCGGCCATCCGGATGGTGTCGCCATCGTTGTTACGAACGGCTTCGCCCCGGGACTGGAACCACCGGTACCGACCGGTGGCCGTTCGGAGCCGAAGTTCGATCTCGTACGCCGCTCCATTGTCGATGTGTTCCCGCTCCGCCTCCGCCTGGGCCTCCCGGTCCTCCGGATGGATCAGTGACTCGAGCGACGAGGGCAGCTTCTCGATGCGATCTTCCGGCTTGGCGTGTCCCAGCAGCTCGTAGAGCCGCGGTGAGAGGTAGGTGGTGCCGGTCACGAGATTGCGATCCCAGATACCCACGACGGATGCCGTGGCGGCGAGCTCGAACCGCTCCTCCGCTCGACGGCGTTCCGTGACGTCGAGGTGGATGCCGGCCATGCGGACCGGTTCGCCCCGGTCACTCCATTCGTACACTCGTCCGGAGTCGAGGACCCAGACCACGCTTCCATCCTTGTGCTTGAGGCGATGTTCGAATCGATAGATGTCGGTCTTTCGATCGAAGTGGTCTTGAAGATGTTGCTCCGCGTCCTTTTGGTCCTCCGGATGAAGCACCAGCTCCCAGGACCGGACATGTCCCTCGATCTCCTCGGGCCTGTAGCCCAGGATCTCGCACCAGCGATCGTTGAAGACCACCTTTCCGGACGGGATGTGCCAGTCCCATGTCCCGAGATCCGCTCCTTCGACGGTCAAGCGGAGGCGGCGCTCCGCGGCCGCCAGTCGTTGTCTGGACTCGACCTGTTCGGTGACGTCCATCTCGACCGCGATGAATCCCTCGACGACGCCATGGGCGTCGTGGATGGGCCGGATGTCCATGTCCAACCAGTACCGACGCCCATCCTTGCCTCGATTGAGGATCTCGACCCGACACCCCTCGCCGCGATTGAGCGACTCCCGGAGCTTCTGGACCGTCACGGGATCGGTATCTTCGGATTGAAGGAAGTCGGCGGGGCATCGCCCGATCGCCTCGTCGAAGGTGTATCCGGTGATCTTCGTGAAGCCGTCATTCACCCATCTGACCCGTCGCTGGACGTCGGTGATGATGACGGCGTTCGTCGTGCGCTCGGCGACCAGCGCCAGGTCTCGGATGCGCTGGGCGTCTTCAATGACGGATTTCGAGACATTCTTCATCGCTGCTGCTCCCTTTCCGAAGATCCCGCGGGGTACCGGAGTGCGATCGGATCGTCGAGCGATCTTCTTGCGGACGGGCGGGTGATCTCGACGGGAATGGGGTATTCGCCTCAGTCCCGGAAGTGTCACGGCACCATCAGATGTCGCAGATCCGGCAGGTCCCCGGAAAGTGGGTGAACGTTCGCGGAAGACGTCGGATCCCCATGGTCCGGAACCGATGTTCATGAAGCACGATCCGATCGTCACTGGATCCGGCCATGGAGGACGAACGATGAAGAGAACGCCGTTGGGAAAGTGCGTGCTGCTCGTGGACAACGACGAGTTCCTCGTCGATGTGCTCCGCCGGAGAATCGAGGCATCCGGATACGGTTGCATGACCGCGACGACGGGGGCGATGGCGCTTGCGATCTTCGATCAGCGCCGACCGGACATGGTGGTCACCGACATCGTGATGCCCATGGGTGACGGAATGGATCTCGTGGAACGCATTCGATCGCGTTCGGACACGCCGATCCTCGTGATGACCGGATATCGGCTGGAGCACCGCAATCGACTGCGCTCGCACCGGGATGTCGCGGTCTTCGAGAAACCGTTCGATGGGAACGAGTTGATCGACCGGATCGACTCGGCACTGGTGCTTCGCGAGACACGTGGCGACGTCGCGGCGTGATGGGCTTTCAAAGGGAGGATTCGACATGAGACCGAAGCGAGTCTTGATCGCGGACGACGACCCGGCGTTGCTCTCCGCCATGCGCACCCGGCTCGAAGCCGAGGGCTTCGAGGTGATCGTGGCCCTGGACGGTTACCAGGCCCTGGCCGTCGCCCGGGCTGAAACGCCGGATGTGATGGTGCTCGACGTGAACATGCCCGCGGGGAGCGGATTCAGCGTTCAGGATCGGATCCGGGCCATCGACGAACTCTCGGACACGCCCGTCATCTTCATCACCGGAGAGACGCCTGACCAGATTCGTCGCGATGCCATCGAACACGGGGTTTCCAGCATTCTGCACAAGCCGTTCGACGGACGTGAGCTGACGGAGCGGGTTCGCGCTGCGGCGGGAATCTGGATCTCCCGCCGGCCGTGCCCGACCGGGTAGTCCGACCTTGAGGGAGGCGGCTTCGAGTGAATCGATCAGCCGTCGCTCGGTGACGTCAGTCGCCGCCGAAGCGAGGCCACCTTGCGTTTCGCGGTACGGAACGGAGTGACCGCGTATCGATGCCAGTGTCGATACCAGTCGCGATTGAATCTGCGATTGCGTTCGACCTCCGCCTGGAAGGCCGGCCCGAGTTCCGCGATTCGGGCATCGAATCTTCGGGTGGCGTGATCGTACAGTTCGATGTCGAGGACGTTTCTCGCCGCGATCAGGGCGAGCAACTCCGGCGAGGTCCGGTTGCCGCGGTCCTTCTTCGGTGCCACGTTCCAGGGCATGTAGCCGCGTCGCGGCCATTCGAGCTCGGTGCGAAAGAGCTGGAACGACTCGTCGAAGCGCTCGGTGAATCCGATCGCGGTGAACTCCTCGTCGACGTTTCGAATCGCCAGATCCAGGTGCGATCGATCCGTGGGCCCCGCATCGGGCTGGACGCCGGCGAGCCGTCTGACCTGACCGTTGTCGAGTTCGGGCAGGGAACGTGCGTCGAGGATCTCCTCGAGTGTCGCGCTGCTGGCGATCCGGTGGTAACCGTTGTTCGGATCCCGGCGCATGTTCGCGTAAGCGGAGAGCACTCGTTTGACGGGATCACGCAGCATGGTGATCACGCGGGTGTCGGCGGGAAGATGATGACGGAAGCGGATGCTGCAATGTCCGCTGGAGTAGCGCAGCGAGCCTGGATTGCGCCTTCGAACGGCGGCGATCGCGGCAGGGTGATCGTCCGGGGCGTTCCAGTCGAGCGGGATGTGGAAGACCCCGGGACCCTTGATTCCCGGCATGGGTCCATGAATCGACGCCGCGATCGAGAACATCGCCGTCCCCGCGGTCTTGGGGATGTG
>JAACEA010000063.1 GCA_009936695.1 Planctomycetia bacterium | reverse complement strand
TCGGCGACGGTGCATTCCAGCGAGACCCATCAGGGCCACCACACCGGGGCCGGGGACGGCGACCGCCATGCTCGACGTGAAGGCGGCGGTGTCGCCGGCGGAGACGTCGAAGCGGAGGGCGATGCCGAAGTTGAAGTCGACGTTTCCGGCGACCTGCCCGGGAATGATCGGAAAGTCACCGAACGCCGCGGCGTCGTAGTTGCCCGAGAGGAAGCTGCCGGCGGAGGCCGTCGCATCGTCGAGCAACGTTCCGATCACGGTGCCGTCGAACGGGTCGAAGGACGTCGCATCGTAGAAACCGGTGTAGATCGAGTTCCCCCCGGTGGAGGACACGGTCACACCGTCGCCATTGAGGTCCGTGAAGGTCCCGGCGATCGATCCGCCCGCCAGCGTCGATTCGAGCGCATCGATCTCCTGGGTCGCGAACAGGAAGAACGACTGGGTCGTCGACGAGAGATTCGTCACGGTGAAATTCAGGGTGATGCTGCCACCCGCGCCGGAGGAGGCGAGCATGTCCCAGTTCACGTTCCAGCCACTGCTGGAGTCCGAACCGGTGAACTGGTAGCCGTCGTCAAGCCATGTGGCCGCACCGTCCTCGCCGGCGATCCAGGCGGCGTCGCCCGTCCCGGAAAAGAGCTGGAGCGAGCCACCGAACCCGTCTTGCGCGGTTGCGGCGGATGTGATGGCGGTGACGACGGACGCGAATCCGGCGATGAGAAAATTCTTTCGTACCACGATGACGGCCCCTTTCCCGAGATCGCGAATTCCCGACCCCCAGGGTCATCCCGCCTCCAACGGGACCGGCGTACACGCCGCGAAACTGCGATCAACTTTGTCTTTTCACCACCGGGCGACCCTCATCGCACCGGCTCCGGGGCTTTGTGAAGACAAAACCCGCTTCCCTACGGCGGAAAAATAGCACTCGAATCGGGTCGGGAAAGTTAATTTTTGACACTCGGCCGTAAAATCGTCACAGGCGTCGGAAAGCGGCGGACCGCACCCCGACGATGGCCCCTGAGGCCCTTGAAATCGGCCCATTGATTTTTATAGGACCTACGAGGGGGGCGTCCGCCACTCAAGCACCGTGATCGGATCGGACTGCCTGAGCACCCCGGCCCGTCGGACGAGGCAGTTCCAGCCGAAGACGGGTTTTCCGTTCCAGGTCCGGCCATTCGCGAGGGTGGAGAGGGGGGCGGCTCCGGTCCGTTGGCCGGTCTCGGGATCCACGGTGGTGGCGATGCACCGAACGCATGGCTTCGCGAGCTCCAATTCGACATCGCCGATCCGGATCCGCTTCCACGACTCCTCCATCCAGGCTTCGACACCCGTGACCACGATGTTCGGTCGAAATCGCCGCATCGAACAGCCGCCGGGAACCGCGGCAACGAGGGTCTCGGTCGACGCGAGGAGAACTGGATATCCGTCGGCGAGACCGGTCGTGGCCCCGTCCGCTTCCGGTTCCGGTTGAAACCAGGGATCCCGGTCGGGTGCGTGTCGGACGAGGCGGTACGAACCACCGAGCTTCTCGGAGAGCCAACTGCTCACGGAATCCGACTCCTCGATCACCTGGCGATCGGCCTTCCAGAGCGAGGCGGTCGTCGCGGCCGTGGTCGTCTCCTCGACCGGCTCGAATTCGTGTCGCTCGTCATCGAACTCGAGATGCACGCGGGATGGAAGTTCCTTCGCCCGGTCGATCGGATCGCCGGGCTCGAGTCGGACCGCGAGTCGGGCGAGGGCGGGGATCTCCCGGAGCGACACGAATCGACGATTCTCATCGATGCACATCCAACGGCGGTCGAGGCGGGGCCCGGTCTCGTCGAACCACCATGCGGCGGGAGCGAGCCCGCGGGCCGATTTCACGGGATGCACGCCGATCGATTCCACGCTTCCATTGGCATTCGACATGGGAGGCACCGTACCCTCGACGTCGTCCGACCTCGAATCATGCTCTCCATCGGCCCGCTCCAACTTCCGTCCCGGGTGCTCCTCGCACCGATCGCGGGACACACCGATCTCGCTTTCCGGCTGCTCTGCCGGGAACTCGGGGGGGTGGGCTGCGCCTATACCGACCTGCTCAACAGCCGGGCCGTGCTCGCCGGCACGCCCAAATCGATGGTGCTCGCGTCGACGGCGCCGGGCGACGAACCATTCGGCATGCAGCTCTACGGTGCGCCGCACGACCCGCTGCCGGAAGCGGCGTGCTGGGCCATCGACCACGGTGCGGCGGTGGTCGACATCAACATGGGATGCCCGGTCGACAAGGTGGCCAAGAAGAACGGCGGGTCCCTCCTTCTCCGCGACTGCCCGGCCACCCTCGAACTCGTCGATCGGATCGTGGCTGCGGTGGATCGGCATTCGGCGGGCCGGGTTCCGGTGACCGCCAAGGTCCGGCTGGGGTGGGACGACGACTCGATCGTCGCGCCGACACTGGCTCGGGACCTCGAGGCCGCGGGCATCGCCCTCGTCACGGTGCATGGCCGGACGACGGTCCAGCGATTCAAGGGGTGCGCGAACTGGAACGCCATCGGCGAAGTGGTCGCCGCGGTTCGCGGCATCCCGGTCATCGGCAACGGCGACGTGGTCGGTCCGGACGACGCGGTCCGGCTCGTTCGACACACCGGATGCGCGGGTGTGATGATCGCGCGGTCCGCGATTCGCCGACCCTGGGTCTTTCGTCAGGCGGATGCCGCGCTTCGACTGGCCGCGATCGCCGATGCGTCTTCGCAGGTCGACGAGACCGAACGCAGTCGATGGGAGGCGGCGCGGGCCGAGCCGACGCTGCTCGACAAGATCCGAACGATCCGCCGTCACATCGAACTCTGCGCCACCCACCTCGACCCTCGTGCCGCCGCGGAGCTCATGCGACAGCGGATCTCCTGGTACGGAAAGTCGATGGGTCACGTGAAGCCGCTGAAGGAGGCGATCAGGACCGCGATCGATCTGGAGGCCATGCAGGCCGCGGTCGAGGAGTGGATCGATTGGGCGAGCTCGGACCCGGATGCTTCGGCGACGCCGATGGCGGCTCGGGGCGCGGGGCCACGTCGGAACGCGGATCCGTCGACGACGTGATTTCGATCAAGATCCACGGTTCGCCGGGAGATGCTCGATTCATGCAGGGATATGCCGTATCGTGAACCGGTAAGAAGCATCAACCCCGAATGGAGTCTTCACAGATGTCAACCGTCCTCGCCAGCATCACGCTCGCCATCTCGTCGCTCTGCATCGCGCCCCAGGACGGCGCGGCGAAGCCGGCACTCTCCCCGCCGCCCGCGAAGGCGCCGGCCGCCATCGATGCGAAGACGGCGGACACCGGCTCCCACGCCAAGATCATGGCCATGTTCGGCGACACGCTGGAGATGAAGGACGGCACCCGGGTGAAGACGAAGGACGTCATCGCCGGGAAGAAATTCGTCCTCCTCTACTTCACCGCGAGCTGGTGTCCTCCGTGCCGCAAGTTCACCCCGGACCTGGTGAAGTTCGCGAAGGAGAACCCCGACGCCAAGGACTTCGCGATCGTGGTGGTGACGTCGGATCGAAATGCCCCCGCGCACATGGGGTACATGAAGAAGTACGACATGCCGTTCTACGCCGTCCCGTTCGACGCGTCCGGGCTCCGCAAGATCAAGCAGGCCTACGGTGGCAGCGGAATCCCGAACCTCGTCGTGCTCGGTGAGGACGATGTGGCCATGAAGGGGTCCTACGAGACCGACGGAAAGTACACCCCGAAGAATCGACAAAGCTACATCGGACCCCAGAAGGTCCTTGCGGCGTTCCCCGCGATGCGGACCAAGGCCGGTCCCAAGAGCTGAATCGATCCACGACCGATCTTCGAGGACGCCCCCGGAATCTCCGGGGGCGTCCTTCGTTTTGACTTCACCGATGGAGGCGTCCGAGCCGGCGGGCCTCCGCTTTCCAAGCAATCGCGGCGATCTGGTCGATACCAACCGGCGGTCCGCGTCGCTCGTTCGCGTCGATTCACGGCCCGCAATCAGGTATCGATCGAAATCAGGAGCGTTCATGTCCTCCAGCCCATCCTCGACGCCCGGCAACGCGTCCACCACATCGGCATCAGGTGTCCCCTTGGTGGTGCGGTTTCTCGCGGTCATGCTCGCGGTCGCGTTGGGGACCGGGATCAGCATCGGTTACGCGGCCTGGACGACCGCCGGAGACGCGCTCGAGGCCGCCCATCGAGAGCAGCTCACGACGGCACGAGCGATCAAGGCCCGGCTTCTGGAGACGTACTTCCGCAACATCCGTCACGAGGTCGACGTGCTTTCGATGCTTCCCGAGACGTCGGACGCGATCATGCAGTTCAGCGAGGTCCTCGCCTCGCTCGACGTCTCGGCATCCGATGACGCGCGGGAACAGGTGGTCGGTTTCGTGAACGACGTCTTCATGACCAACTACGAGCAGGAGACCGGACGGCGGCTCCCGTCGGCATCGGTGACCTCGGATCGACCGGCATCGCTCGTCGTGCAGGCGGCATATCTGGTCAACAACCCCAATCCCCTCGGTTCGAAGCACCTGCTCGACGACAGCAGGCTCGTCCCCGAGTACGACGGGCCCCATTTCCAGTACCACCCGCTCTTCCGCGAGCTGCTCGAGATCTTCGGCTACTACGACATCTTCCTGATCGATGCATCCGGAGAGATCGTCTACTCGGTCTACAAGGAGATCGACTTCGGCACGAATCTCCTGACCGGGCCCTTCAAGGACAGCGGGCTCGCGGACGCGGTCCGGTCCAGTCTGGAATCCACTTCGACGAACGCCGTCTCGTTCGCCGACTTCTCGACGTACACCCCGAGCTACGAGTCACCGGCCGCGTTCGTCGCGAAGGCGGTGCACGACGGGGACGAAGTGCTGGGCGTCGTGGCGATCCAGTTGCCGATCGACGAGATCGACGAGGTGATGACCGGTGGTCGAAGATGGGCCGAGGAGGGATTCGGCGAGAGTGGAGAGGCCTATCTGGTCGGTCCCGACCTGTTCATGCGGTCGGACGCCCGGACCTTGATCGAGGATCCCGATGCGTTCATCCGGAACGGTCGGTCGAGGGGGATCGCGGAGAGCACGCTGAAGGAGATGGCCCGACTCGAACGGACGGTGCTTCTGGAGCGGGTGGAGAACGAGGCGGTGTCGAGGGCGCTGGATGGGGAGTCCGGCGACGCCGAGGTGACGAGCTACCACGGGGAGGCCGTCGTCGCGTCCTTTCAACCGGTCTCGGTCTTCGATCGGAACTGGGCGCTCATCGCGGAGATCGGGCGAGCGGAGGCGTACGCGGGCGCGGATGCCATGCGGGCTCGGATCCTGAGCACCGGCCTGATCATCTTCGTGGTCGTCGTCTTGGCGAGCATCCTGCTCAGCCGTCGGTTCACCGCACCCATTCTCCGTCTGCAGACGGCGATGTCGCGGCTGCAGGCCGGCGATTTCTCGACCACCGTTCCACCCGGTGGGGGACGCGAACTCAACGCCCTGGCCCATGCCTACAACCTCGTCGCTGCCAGTCTCGGCTTGAAGGCCCGGATGGAGGCGGCGACGGTCCGGAAGGACGAACTGATCGACGAGATCGCGGGCATGACGGCCACCCAGGCCTCGAGTTCCATTCAGATCATGGGCGCGGTGACCGAGATCACGGCGGGCAGCCGGGAGATCGCGAAGACCGCGGAGGAGCTCACCGGCACCATGAGCGAGGTGGACGGCATCGCTTCCGAGAACGCGATCCGGGGTGCGAACGGACTCGAGTCGATCAACCGCATCGAAGTCGTGATGGGGGACGTGGTCGGTGACGCGAAGAGCGTCTCCGATCATCTCGGAGAGATCGAGCGACGCTGCGAGGCGATGGGCCAGGTCGTGACGACGATGGTCTCGATCGCGGATCGAACCCAGATCCTCTCGATCAACGCGACCATGGAGGCGGAGAAGGCGGGCGATGCCGGACTCGGATTCCGCGTGGTCGCTCGCGAGGTGAGGCGGCTGGCCGAACGAACCGCCGAAAGCGCGTCGCAGATCGAACAGAACGTCGATCGCATGCTCGCCTCCGTCGGCGACGGCGTTCGAAACATGACCGCCTTCCAGCGGCGTCTGGAGGAAACGGCGTCGACCAACGCCCAGGTCGCCGAGGGACTCACCGAGGTGATCGGTCGCAATCAGGACCTATCCCCCCGTTTCGCGACCGTGCTCGAGAGCATGAAGGCGCAGCGCGACGGGGCCCGTCAGATCAGCGAAGCCATGGCGGAACTGTCGGAGAACGTCGGGATCACCAGCGACGCCGTCAAGCAGGTCGACGAGTCGATCGCCGATCTGCGCGAGCTCGCATCCGCGCTGAAGGCGGAGATCGCCGACGAGGAACGTCGACTCGGACTCACCTGACCTTCGGCGACTCGCGGACGGCGTGGTCGTCGCCGAGCGACCAGTCGTTGTCGAAGAACGCAGCGGCTCGGATCCCCTCGAGTCCTTCGGTGTCGGGGTCGATCGACTCGGGACCGAACACCACCAGGTCGGGATAGTGCACGCCGCTCCGAAAGAGCGGGATGCGTTCGGTCAGTCGCATGCCGGAGAGTCCCGTTCCCGCGACGACACCGACCGAGACGGTCGTCCAGTCGGATCGGGGTCGGATCGCGAGCACCGCGAGATCGTCGCCTTCCACTTCGAGCCCCTCGAAGCGGATTCCGGTCCGATCGACCTGCAACGGGTCCTTCGCGAGCAGCTGCGGCCAGGCGGCGTTGGTCTCCTGGTTCCCGTAGAGGATCACGTTGCGCCGCGGATGCTGTTCGCGATCGAAGTCGACGTCGAGGATCACGTCGAGCACGCCGTTGCCGCGGTAGAGGAAGGTCTCCGCGTCGTGGATCGCCTTGGCGAGCGTGATGCGATTCTCCGCTTCATCCCCCATGGTGCCTACGACGAGAATCGGCTGGTGGCGGAAGACGTCCTTGAACGACCCGTTTCGTTCCGGCCGCTTGGCGCGAGGATTGATGATGGCGCGACGACGCCAGCCGTCGGGTGTCCGGTCGTAGAACGCCGGTGCGCCGCGGCCGTTGAGGAGATCCAGTTTCGCGTCCGGTCCGACCTCGTCGCCATCGATCACCACCGTCCAGGCGGGCATTCGATCGTCGAGATCGATTTCGAGGCGGGCCACGTTCTCGGTGATGAGATCGATGCGATCCTCGGCGTCGTTCCACGTTCCTTCGACCCGGGATGGTGCGTTCGCAAGCTGCTGCTGGGCGATCCGGAACCAGTCGCCGCCGGCGTTGATCCCCGGTGAGACGGTGGTGAATCGCACCTGGGCCGGATTCGGATCGAGGGAACGTTCCTCGAGGAACCGGATCAGCGGCGGCCAGTCGACGCAACGATTCCCCCACCAGTGACCGACGCCCGGTTCCTCGTGATAGGCGAAGTCAGGGTGCGATTCGGCGAGCGAACGGCGCATGGTCCGGGCCTGATCCACGGGGACGTTGTCGTCGGCGTCGCCATGCAGGACGTAGATGCCCAGTTCGTCGAGATTGTCCCGGAGCAGAAGCGTGTCGCTGGGGTTGGCGGCGCGGGCCATGATCGACTCGATCGAGTGGGGATCGTCGTTGCCTTCGATGCGGTCGGCCCCGTAGGTGTGGAACGCGATCCAGCCCGCGCTCGGGGCGGCCGCGGCGAATCGATCCGGGAAGTGGGCCGCGGCCTGCCAGGTTCCGTGTCCGCCCATGGAATGTCCGGTCACCCACTGGCGATCGGGGTCGGTGCCGAGTGTTCGTCGAGCGTGGTCGAGCACCTCCATCGCGTCGAGACGACCCCAGTCCTCCCAGTCGAAACCGAACTTCCGCCGGTTGGTCGGCGCGACGACGTGGGCGAAGTCCTTCGCCGAGTAGGCGGCGGCCTGGCGTCGGGCGTCGACGCCCGCGCCGTGGAGCGTCAGGATGAGCCCGGCCGCCCCCGAGGGATCGCCTTCGCGCGGCGCCGCGGAGCTCGGGACCAGTCCGTAGAACTGGACCGAATCATCGATCTCGCTCCGAAAGGTCACCCGCCGCGCGGCCGTCGGTTCGACGACCTTGACTTCAAGGGTGCGTACATCGACCGGTTCGATGGACCCGGGGTCGACGATCTCCACCCGGAAGGTCTCGGTACCCGGAACCTCAGCGGCCGCCGACACGAGCCGGATCGGGACCTTGCGAACCGATCCCGGGGGGATCGCGGGCATGGCGCTGGTGGCCGTCTCGCCGTCGGGGCCGGTCACGAGGATGGATCGGTTGGGCATCCACGTCGTTCCGATGTTCGCGATCACCACGCCCGCGTATGCATCGAGGGGCGTGCCGGCGACCGCGTTCGGAATCGTGTCGTCGGCGCCGGTGAAGAAGAACGTCTTCGGATCGCCGCCCTCGGTCCTCGGTACATCGACCAGTCGCGCCCTGACCCGTCCCCGCCCGACCTTGAAGAGAAACTCGTTCTCACCTGCCTCGAGCATCACCGGAAGCCGCAGCGATCCGTTGGCGTAGGGGTCACCCGGTCGGGGCGCGCCGTTGACGTAGACCATGGAGTGGCCGCGGGCTTCGAGGATCGCGGGACCGGCGGCGTCGCGTTCGATGATGGCCACGGCGTAGCCGCCTCGGAGTGCATCATCGGTGAGCCAGCCGTCCTCGCCCGCGGAGGCGGACTGCCAGATCCGGGGAACCCGTCCGATGCGGACGGC
>JAACEA010000500.1 GCA_009936695.1 Planctomycetia bacterium | reverse complement strand
AGTCCGCGGGTCCACGCCTCCACCTCGTGGACGATCCGACCGTCGGCATCTTCGTGCCGGGCGGTCTCGATCGCCTTCAGGGATTCCCGTCCCCGAGATTCCTCGCCGCTCCCGGGCGCGAGCAGACGATCCCGGAGGTGGAGCATCCAGCGTGCCCGCTCCTCCTCGTCGAGGGACTCCGGATGCGTCCGGGCGAGGTACCGAAACGCCAGCTCGGCGAGTCGCTCGTCACCGGCGGTCCGGCTGAATCGCCGAAGCGCTTCGGGGCCGCCATCCCGCGCCGTGCGCATCGCGTACGAATCACCGTCGGCGGGAAAACCGGCGTACAGGAGTTCCTCCGGATCCACGTTCTCCGCCTCGGGCGGCTCATCCGCCACGAGTCGGAGACGTTCGCGGATCCGGGTGTGGTTCTCCCGCACGAAGGCCATCCTCGAGTCGAGGAGTTCCCGGTCGAGTCCGATGCCCGCCCAGCCATCGGAAGTCGTGTCGAGGACCTTCGGCGGCGTGACCATGGGGAGCTTGTTGGTCCGGACCCGCCGGACCGGCACCCGCGGCAGGTCGGGATCGAGCCGATGGAAACGCGCATGCAGCTGACGAGGTTCGAGCTCGAGGATTTCGGCGGGATCACCGTGCAGATCGAGCACCAGACGTCCGTTCGTATCGAGTCGATCGATGGTCACCGCGACCGTCGCATGCCCGCGGGCGGCCCCGATCCCTCGATCGCAGAGAAGGAACGGACTGCCGTCCACGTCGACGACCTTCGAGACCTCCTGCTTGCGACGAAGTCCGAACGCGTAATCCCAGAGTTTCGGCTGGGTCCGCCGGAGCAGTCGCGCGAGCTCGATCGTCGCCCGGACGTCCGCGAGCGCGTCGTGCGCGGTGGCGGCGTGATCCTCGATCCCGTTCGCGGCCGCGAGATCACCGAGCGAGAGCGAGACGGAACCGTCCTCGTAGGTCGGCCACTCGATGCCGTCGCGACGCCCCGTCGCCCAGGCGAACCGGAACGCGACCAGCAGATCGAATCGGGCGTTCCCGCGCTTGTACTCTCGTTCATACGGCGGCAGGAGGTTGCGCCACGCGGCGAAGCGCACGATCTCATCGTCGTACCCGAGACTGTTCCAGCCGGTGGAGGTCGTTCCGGGCACCGAGAGGACCTCGATCACGGACTCGATGAACGGCGCCTCCTCGAGTCCCGACGCGGTGTCCTGCGGAACGATCCCGGTGACCAGACAGGCCCCGATCGAGGGTGGTTCCTCGACGGACGGACGGCAGTGCAGTTCCACCGGCTCGCCCACCAACTCGAGATCGAGGGTGGTTCGAATCGCGCCGAACTGCGAGGGCCGATCACGCCTCGGATACGGTCCCGACCGACCGCCATCCCACGGACGGGGCAGGGAACCGAAGGTCTCGAAGTCGAACCAGAGGATCGTTTCGTCGTGCATGCGGCCTCCGGCGACGACCCTATCGGTATTCCGGTCATCGTTGCCGAGGACGAACGCTCGTCCACGGCGGGATCGGACCGTCAGGAGGTGATTGCGACGTGATCCAGTCGGTCCGACTGGTGTGCGACGACCTTCCAGATCCCGTCCCGCCTGCGGAGCACCGTCGAAGCGCGGATCGAGACCGGGGCGGGCCTGCCGTCGATGAGATTCGCGCCCGTCTCGACGCAGGTGAACACCGCAAGATCCTCGCCCACCATCAAATGGTGCCGCTTGGGCGTCACCTCGCCGCCGAGATCGAGACGCGCCTGTCGATCCCATTCGGACGCGACCTCGTCCCAGCCGATTCGATGATCGCCGCCCGGCCCCATGTACGAGACGTCGTCGTCGTGCCACCACGCCGCCTTCATGGGCGCCGCGTCGCCGCCGAACATCGCGAGCAATGCCGAATAAAAGGCGTCCACGGCCTCTCCGAGGCCTTCCGGCCCGTTCCCGATCGAACTCATGTTCCGCACTCCGTCTTCGATTTCAAGATCCGGACGACCGATCCTCGGTCGTCACGAAGGGAGTAGGGTATCGAAGGCGGGGATCCACCCGGCGCCCGGCGGCGCGTTGCTCATCGCTTTCGCAGTCGGATCGATTCGATTCCGAAGGGACGAAGCGGCAATTCGAAACCACCATCGTCGCGCATCGCGAAGGTCGCCCCGGCGTTCATCGGGCGTTCGCGCAGATCGACCACGGTTGGCTCGGCCCATCCAGGCACGCGGATCGTCGCGACACCCGAGCCGCCGTGTTTTTCGACGATTCGAAGCACCACGCCGTCGCCATCCTCGGCCGGCTTCAAGGACGCGATCTCGACCGCGGCGGCCCCCGACACCTCGATCTCGACCGGGCGAATCCGATCGACGCCGCCTGCGGAGGCCTCGCCCGAATTCAATCGCCGCACCACCAGAGGTTCCGCGAACGCCTCGGCTTCCGCATCGACTCCCGCGACGCCCGCGGTTCGACGATCGCCCTCGTGCGGCATCAACGCGTATCGAAGACGGTGCGTTCCCCGGTCACAGGTCGGGTCGGGGAACTTCGGGGCGCGAAGCAGACTCAGACCGAGCACCCCCTCGCACGCGTTCCGACCCACGATGCCCGCATCGAGCACCGCGAGCCCGAGCCCCGGACTCAGAGACGT
>JAACEA010000499.1 GCA_009936695.1 Planctomycetia bacterium | reverse complement strand
GGGGGGGCGGGGGCTGGGTAGCAATGGCGAGGTGGGCAACGGGCGATGCCATCTTGGGGATGGTTCACCGATGTGCGCGGGGCGACGCCGGCCCGGTGACTCAGGGTTCGGCGAGGATCCGCTGGTCACCGTCACCCAGGAGGAACGCTTCTGGCCCGCCGGCACCGGTTACGAGACCGGACGAGATCGCCCTCAGTACGCGTGGGACTGCATGTTCCGCCGCTTCCAGGGCCGCGTCCAGGTGGCGATCTTCGTCTACCGGGTGAACGTCGGTGGCGCCGCCGGTGGCTATGCGGTCGCCGCGGATGAAGGCAACGACGCCTACGACCGGGAGTCGACCCGGCCATCGATGCCGGCCCGGGCCGACTTCCCGATGCCGGTCTCCGGGACGCTCTATCGAGCCCTTGATCCGTTCGGGAACGACCCGACCCCCGATGCCCCGCCGTCGCTCGACGACTACGAACGGGTCACCGTCAAGAACACCGATGCGCAGTTCAACGAACCCGACCCCACCCTCGACACGTACTTCGAGGGCTGGCAGGCTCCGGGCCAGTGGCTGCTCGATCCATACGGTCGGATCCACCGCGTCTCCCAGGGGCGACGCAACAAGCGACAGGGCCCGGTGCGATTGACGCGGCCGATCCCGCAACAGGCGCCGAGCACGGCGCTCTGGAATCCGGCGCTCGACGAGAGCGGTCCGATCAGCGATCCCGCGGTGATCCAGGCCGCGACCGATCAGGTTCGTTCGCTCTGGTACGTGCCGCCCGTCGATCGACGCGGCATCACGCTCACGCCCGTCTACGTCTCGGTGAGGGATCTTTGATGACGACCAGACCCGTCCATTCCGATGCCGACGACCGCCGCCGGGGCTTCACGCTCACCGAGCTGCTGGTCGCGATCGTGGTGCTGCTCGTGATCATCCTCGCGGTGGGGCGGATCTTCGGCACCGCGAGCACCGTGGTGAAGAACGGCGAGGCGAACGCGGACATCCTTCAGGAGGCCGCCGCGGTCGAGCAGCTGATCCGCAACGACCTCGCCCGGATCTCCGACGAAGGATTCATGATCATCCAGTGCATCGGGGTCCGGAACGACGTGAACACCGTCGTCAACGGCGGCCCGCTGCTCGATCCGACGAAGCCCGCCGGCCACATCTTCCGCGCCGACCAGCTCGCCTTCGTGGCCGACGATCTCGCGATCAGTCGACAGACCCAGACCATGGGCGCGTTCATCGAGAACGCGAACGGGTTCTACACCGGCGAGACGTCGCCCACTCCGCAGTCGACCGCGAGCATCGTCTACTACGGTCACGGCGTGCAGTTCCCGTTCCTGCCCAAGAACCTCGGTGTGACCGCGGACGTCGATCCCTCCTACAACATCCAGCCCTGGTTCCGACCGTCGCCCGCCGACACCTCGGCCCGGGTCGAACTGCAGCGCTGGCCGCAGGGGACGGCGCTGCCCGGCCAGTACAACGGCGCCCAGCCCGACGCCACCGACTGGACCCTCGCCCGTCAGGAGACCCTGATGGCCGACGACGGACAGGGCAACCTCCGAAACTTCCTGTCCTCGCCCGCGAACCGGAATTCGGCGGAGGCGATCTTCGACGACGCGATGGAGGCATCGCGGGTCGACGTGGTGGGTACCGACATGGGACGGCTCCGGGAGTCGATCCGGAACCTCGGTCCCGACGGCGTGGTCAACACGCTCCTGAACTACCGCCCGCGGGCGGAGAAGCGGCCGCCCACCCTCGACAAGAGCGACGTCCTTCTCACCACCAGCGTCCTCGCCGGGAACTGCTCGAACTTCGTGATCGACTGGACCTGGTCGGACGGCGTGGGCCGCGAGCTGGAGCTCGACTTCGACCCGCAGAGCAACTTCGCGGGGATCCTCCGGGGTGTCTCGCACCGTGGCGGCTTCCGGCCGGGGGTCGGCAACGAACCGGCCGAGGTCGTCGAGTCGTCGCTGCCCCAGCCGTGGTTCGGCTTCGCGGACAACAGCGCCGATTCCGGCAACCCGAATCTCGACGTGACCTTCGCGTCGTCGTATCTCGGCGGGTCCTTCTACGACCGCGAGGTCCGGCTGCACGCACCGCTCGCCTACCACCCCGGGAACCAGATCCTCGGCGGCCAGCAGCCGCCCGGATTCGACTTCTTTCCCGACTCGACCGTCGAGAGCTTCTTCCCGCAGGCGGTGTCGACCATCGAAGGCATCGGCGGGGCGGGCGGGTCGGTCGTCGACCAGCCGTTCGGCACCTCGGTGCCGGTCTATCGCTACCGGGCGTTCTTCGGGCTGAACGGCAAGGAACCGTTCATCCGCGACGGTTCCGGTCGACCGATCACCGCCGCCGCCGCGGGTGGCGAACCGTGGCCGGTCTACCGCACCGACTACACCCCGTGGCCGTCCGCCCTGCGGATCACCGCCACCTTCCACGACAACCGAGATGCGATCGAGGGCGGTCGACTCGTGCAGTTCACGATCCCGCTTCCGAAGCGGGTGCAGGACCTTCCGGAGGACTGATCCATGAACCATCGACTCGTGAACCGAACCGAACGAGACGTCCTCCGTCCCGCATTCCGCCCGGCGCGCCGGATCGACCGAAACCGTCGTCGCGGCAACACGCTGGTGCTGGTGACCGCGATTCTCGTGCTGCTGGTGATCATCGCCACCGCGTACATCACCCGCGCCCAG
>JAACEA010000498.1 GCA_009936695.1 Planctomycetia bacterium | reverse complement strand
GCAGACCATTTCATCCATCCTGATCCAGCGGACTGGAGATCCCCCCGTCGTGACCGAACCCGATCCGCCCATCGGGGCCGGACCGCGACGCGGCATCCACGACCCGGAGTTCATGCGAGAGGATTCGACCCGCGCCCGCCTGATGGCCGCCACCACTCGAATCGTCGCGGAACACGGTGTGGAAGCCGCCACGGTTCGAGCGATCTCCACCCTCGCCAGATGTCATGACACCGACCTCTACAGCAAGTTCCGGAACAAGCAGTCGCTTCTCCACACCGTGCACGGCGAGATTCTCGACCACTGGTACGCGTTGCGCAGCAACTTCAGCGATAGCGAGGACCAGAACGCCGCCGACTTCATCGAACACTACGCCAAGGGCGCACTTCTCAGCTTCGACCGGGAGCCCGAGACCTTCGCCTACGTTCTCCTGACCTATCCGCCCGTCACCGAGGACCTGCTCGACAGTCATGCGTTCAACATCGCGAACGGCATTCAGTTGTTCTCCGGCCGCAAGCCGCCTCCCGGGCATCGGCTCGACCTCACTCCACAGAACTACCTCGCGTTCCGCTCCGCGTTGATCGCGATCCCCAGGGCGATCCGCGACGGGATTCTCTCCGGTCCGGCCGTCCGGCACACCCGGACGCTGCAGCGCGTCGCGTGCCGGATCCTGCTGCGTCCCGTCGAGTGAGCGAAGAGCCGTGAATCCCGATCAGAGCGTCGCGAGACCGGTCGAGTCACCGAATCGCTCGAGCGGCGCACCGGCAGCCGATGCCATCGATCGGAAGAGATTGCACAGCGGCGTCCGTGGACCGTGATCGACGAGTCGGCCCGGCTCGGCGCCGCCACCCCGCCCCGCGACCACGATCGGCAGATCGTGATGGTTGTGCCGATTTCCATCGGATATGGCACCGCCGTAGAGAATGAGGGTGTCGTCGAGCAGGGATCCACCCGCCTCGTCCTCGGTGTTCGCGAGGCGATCGACCAGTGAAGCGAACTGCTCGTTCTGCCATCGATTGATCCGACGGATCGCGTCCACCTTCGCCTCATCGCCCGCATGATGCGACAGGTGGTGGTGCCCCTGCCGCACGTCGACCATCGGAAACGTGCGATTGGAGCCCTCGTTCGCCCACATGAACGTGCAGGTTCGAGTCAGGTCGAGACGGAAGGCCAGGGCCATGAGATCACCCATCAGGGTGAGATGCTCCGCGTAGTCGCCCGGCGTTCCCGCGGGAAGGTGGTCGAGCCCCCAGTCCGAGGCGTCCTGCTCGGACCGTTCGACCTGCTCGATCCTCCGCTCGAGTTCACGGGCACCGTCGAGATACTCTTCGAGTTTCTGACGATCTCGGCCGCCAAGCGATCCGGCCAGCCGACTGGCGTCGCCACGCACGACGTCGAGAATGCTCCGCCGGCGGGTCAGCCGACGGTGTCGCGCCGCCAGGGACTCGTGAGCCGGTCCCGCCATGAACAGACGTTCGAACACTGCGCGGGGACTGGTCTCCTTCGCCACCGGCGTCCGTGGGGACCGCCAGGCGATGTTCGCGCTGTAGGCGCACGAGTAGCCCGAATCACAATTGCCTGCGGTGAGCGTGGGCTCGCAACCAAGTTCGAGGCTGTCGAAGCGATGACGCCCCCGATCATGACTCGCGATCGCCTGGTCGATCGAGATTCCGTTCTGGATGTCGCTTCCCGCGGTCTTCTTCGGATGGGTGCCGGTCAGGAAGCAGGCCGCGCTTCGGGCGTGATCACCCGGGCCGTCACCGAGCGCCCGAGCGTTCCCGTGTGCGAGCCCGGCATGGAGCGTCACGTGCGACCGAACGCGATCGAGGGGCTCGAGCAGCGGCGGAAGCGAGCTGGGAAGCGCATGGACGCCGGGGCCGGTCGACGTGGGAAGCCACTCGGGCGCATGCACGCCGTTCGGGACGAAGAGGAAGGCGACCCGGGTGGACGGTCGGAGGGTGGCGGCGCGGGCCGCGGAACCGATCGTTCCGGGGGACATCGCCTCCAACCAGGGAAGCGCCACCGCGGTACCCAGGCCTCGCAACACGGTTCGACGGGACAGGGGTCGGCTCACGAGGTTCCTCCTTGTCGACACACGCTCGATCGCTCCACTCGACGGTACCGCCCGCATTCCAGTGCGGCAACGAGAACCCTCGAAAACCAGCTCAATCGGTCTTCGGCATCCGCCGGAAGACGTCGTCGAGAACGATGAACTCGATCGCCGCCCGTACCGTCGGTCTCGCCTGCAGCACACGCACCAGATCATCGAGCACTGGTTCATCACGCCACTCGAG
>JAACEA010000497.1 GCA_009936695.1 Planctomycetia bacterium | reverse complement strand
GAGATCACGGTGTTCGTCCAGGACCTCTACTTCATCTCGAACGATCCGAACGACGTGGTGCTCGGCGCCTTCGATCTGTTGCTCGAACCATCGGCACAGATCGATTACTACCAGGCGCCGGGCGGCCTCGGATGGGCGCCCTCCAACATCGGTGGTCCCTTCGACACGGATTCGGTGCGACGGGCCGATTCGTTCGTCACGATCGGTGGGTTCGGCGACGACGCCTCGACACCGCTTCAGATTCCAGGGGCGGGCGCGAACACCGGACTTGGTTCCGGTTTTGAAGATCCTGACGCACCGTATCCCGGCTTCGCGGCCGGCTGGTTCGATGAATCCTCATCGACACCAGCGGGCAGGGTGCACGACACCCCCCTCGGAACGCTGGGGACGTTCGTCGGCCGCTTCTCCTACACCTTCGACGGAAACCCATGGGAATCCACCCTGTACAAGTCGAGAATCTCCGCGACCTGGAACCAGGGCGTCGAAACACCGGTCGAGTCCCAGTCGTTCCTGATCAACTGGATTCCCTCGCCCGCGACGCTGGGGGTCTTCGCACTCGCCGGAGTGCGACGTTCATCCCGACGCCGAGGTTGAGTTCTTCCGAAGTCCCCGCGGGATCCCGACAAGAAACCGCGGGAGGCGACGAAGTCGCCTCCCGCGAGGTTCGGTGTGGAGCAGGGTCCGCGTGGAAGCGGTGTCGGTTCAGAGGACCGCCTGGGCGGCGGCGAGCCGAGCCACCGGCACCCGGAACGGTGAACAACTGACATAGTCGAGTCCGACCTGTTCGCAGAACGCGATCGAGGCCGGATCGCCGCCGTGCTCACCGCAGATCCCCAGCTTGAGTCCGGGCACCGTCGCTCGACCTTCGCGGCAGGCGATGTCCACGAGCCGGCCGACACCGGTGGTGTCGATGGACTGGAACGGATCCTTCTCGAGGATGTCGCTGCTCACGTACTCCGGGAGGAAGACACCCGCATCGTCCCGGCTGTAGCCGAACGCCATCTGCGTGAGATCGTTGGTCCCGAAGCTGAAGAAGTCGGCGACCTCCGCGACCTCGCCGGCGGTCAGGGCCGCCCGCGGAATCTCGATCATGGTGCCGACCGGGATGTCGAGCTTCCCGGTGTACTTCTTCTCCTTCTTGACCGTCGCGATGGTCTCGAGGATGAGCTCCCGGAGTATCTCGAGTTTCCGGCGAGCGCCGATGAGCGGGACCATGATCTCCGGTCGGGCCTTCACGCCCTTCTTGAGGCACTGGATCGTCGCTTCGGTGATCGCGCGGGCCTGCATGGTGGCGATCTCGGGGTAGGTGATCGCAAGCCGGCAGCCGCGGTGGCCGAGCATCGGGTTCATCTCGTGGAGCATCGAGACCCGACGCTTGACCTCGGAGAACGAGACACCGAGATCCTTCGCCATCGCCTTCTGTGCATCGACCTCGTGGGGCAGGAACTCGTGCAGCGGCGGATCGAGCAGCCGGACCGTGACCGGGAGCCCCTTCATGGCGGTGAAGATGCCGGCGAAGTCCTTCCGCTGGTACGGAAGGAGCTTCTTGAGGGCCTTTTCGCGGGCGATCGTGGTGTCCGCGAGGATCATCTCCCGCATCGCCTTGATCCGGTCCCCTTCGAAGAACATGTGCTCGGTCCGGCAGAGGCCGATGCCGATGGCACCGAACTCCCGGGCACGCTTCGCGTCCTTGGGGGTGTCCGCATTCGTCCGGACGCCCATTCGGGCGACGTCGTCGGCCCACTTGAGGACCGTCGCGAGATCACCCGAGACCTTGCTCGGAACGACCCGTTCGATCTCACCGATCATCACTTCGCCGGTGGCACCGTCGATCGAGAGGACGGACTTTCGATCGTAGGTCTTCCCATCAACCGTGATCCGTCCCTTCGCGGCGTCGATCGAGATCTCACCCGCGCCGGCGACGCAGCACTTGCCCCAGCCTCGGGCGACGACCGCCGCATGGCTCGTCATGCCACCCGTCGAGGTCAGGATGCCCGCGGCACTGTGCATGCCGTCGACGTCCTCCGGCGAGGTCTCCTTGCGGACGAGCAGGACCTGCTCGCCGTTGCGGGAGCGCTCGACCGCCTCCTCCGCCGTGAACGCGAGCTTGCCGCTCGCGGCACCGGGAGACGCGGGAAGCCCGCGGGCGATGGTGGTCGCGGACGCCTTGGCCTTGGCCGGGAAACTGGGAAGCAGGAGCTGCGTGAGGTCGTTGGCGGGAATCCGCTTCAGCGCGACCTTCCGGGTGATCAGCCGCTCCTTGACCATGTCGACCGCCATCTTCACCGCGGCCGCACCGGTCCGCTTCCCGTTCCGGGTCTGCAGCATGTAGAGCTTGCCGCGCTCGATGGTGAACTCGATGTCCTGCATGTCCTTGTAGTGCTGCTCGAGCTTGATCCGGATGCGATCGAGCTCCTTCGCCACGCGGGCGTTCCACTTCGCCATCGCCGCGAGCGGCTCCGGCGTCCGAATGCCCGCGACCACGTCCTCGCCCTGGGCGTTGATGAGGAACTCGCCGTAGAAGTAGTTCCGACCGGTCGAGGGATCACGGGTGAACGCGACCCCGGTTCCGGAGTCCTCGCCCATGTTTCCGAAGACCATCGCCTGGACGTTGACCGCGGTTCCGTTCAACCCGCTGATCTCGTTGATCCGGCGGTAGGAGATCGCCCGATCGCTGTGCCAGCTCTTGAAGACCGCCTCGACCGCGAGCTCGAGCTGCTTGAAGGGGTCGCTCGGGAACTCGGCGCCGACGTGCTGCTTGTAGACCGCCTTGTAGGCGGTGCAGAGATCACGAAGGCCCTCGGCCGGGACGTCGGTGTC
>JAACEA010000496.1 GCA_009936695.1 Planctomycetia bacterium | reverse complement strand
GGGCTCCGAAAGAAGGCCCGGAAGTGGGACCGGGTCGTGAAGACCGGGCGGACCCATCTCCAGGACGCGACGCCGATGCGGGTCGGGCAGGAGTTCTCCGGCTTCGCCGCGCAGATCGAGCATGGAACGACGCGGGCGGAACGAGCCATGAAGCGCCTCGCCGAGAACCTGCCGATCGGCGGCACGGCGGTCGGTACCGGCATCAACACCCACGTCGACTTCGGGCGTCGCGTCTCCGCGTCGCTCAAGAAGCGGCTTCGAATCGGTTTCGCAGAGGCGACCAACCACTTCGAGGCCCAGGCGACTCGCGACTGCGTCGTCGAGGCGTCGGGTGAGCTGCGCACCATCGCGATCAGCCTTTCGAAGATCGCCAACGACATCCGATGGCTCGGTTCCGGGCCGCGATGCGGACTCGGGGAGCTCGTGCTTCCGGCGACGCAGCCCGGATCCTCGATCATGCCGGGCAAGGTCAACCCGGTGATCTGCGAGAGCGTGATGCAGGTCACCTGCCAGGTCATGGGGCACGATCTCGCGATTTCCACGGGTGGGCTCGGCGGAACGGGTTCGCTGCTCCAGCTGAACGTCGCGATGCCGATGATGGCCTGGGCGATGATCGACTCGATCCGGCTGCTCGCGAACGCCTCGACGATTCTTCAGGACAAGTGCATCGAGGGGCTCGAGCTCGACCGCAGGGTCGCGGAGGGATACGTCGAACGGAGCCTGATGATGGGCACCTCGCTGGCGCCGGTCATCGGGTACGAGAACGCGGCGAAACTCGCGAAGCAGTCGCATGCCCGCGACCTCACCATCCGCGAGATGGCGCTCGAGCTCGAACTGCTCGATCCGGACACGCTCGCGAAGCATCTCGATCCCGCTTCGATGACCGAGCCTGACTCGGGTGGATCGAGGAAATCCGAAAAGACACGGCGATCGACGGGTCGGCGGGGAGGAGCACGATGACCGCGTCCGGCACCGTCCATGATCCGGCGTTCGATCCGGAGCTCGTCGACGTGGAGATGCACGTCGTGCCACCGACCGCACCGGTCACCGGCGTGGTCACCGCGAACGAACTCTGTCTTCGTGGCAAGTCCGCGAGCTTCATCCGTCACGTCTGCATCGACGTGGGCGGAACGCCGCTCGAGGGTCGCTTCCGTGCGGGTCAGAGCTTCGGCGTGGTGCCGAAGGGCGTCGACGAGCATGGCAAGCCCCACAAGGTCAGGCTCTACTCGATCGCCTCGCCGACCCGGGGGGAGGACGGCGAGGGTCGCATCCTCTCGACGACCTGCAAGCGCCTGATCGACGAGTATCGGCCGCAGACCGAGCGGGACGAGGATCGAACCGGGTTGTTCCACGGGGTCTGTTCGAACCAGGTGTGCGATCTCTCGCCCGGTGACGAAGTGCTGGTGACCGGGCCGGCGGGAAAGCGATTCGTCCTTCCGGCGAAACCGGAGAATCACGACTACCTCTTCCTCGCGACGGGCACCGGCATCGCGCCCTTCCGCGGGATGATCCTCGAACTCCTCGAGGGACGATCGGCGCCGTGCGAGAGCGAGATTCATCTCGTGATGGGAGCGCCGTACACCAGCGATCTCCTCTACCACGACGTCTTCCGGTCCCTCGCGGACAAGCATCCGGGATTCCATTATCACACCGTGATCAGTCGAGAGACGATGCCCGACGGTCGTCCGCAGGGCTACATCCACCACTACCTCGACCGGGAGACCCGCCTTCACGCGGACCTGCTCTCCAGGGACCGGACGCTGCTCTACATCTGCGGTCTCGCCGGGATGCAGACCGGGGTCTTCCAGACGATGGCCCGACTCGGCGTCGGTGGCGCGTATCTCAAGATCCACGAGGAGCTCGCCGACGTCGCCCCGGCCGACTGGAAGGCCGCCGACATCAAGCGACGGGTCCGCCCGACGCACCGTTGCATGCTCGAGGTCTACTGATCGGCGGATGGCCTTCCGACCGTGAATGGCGCAGACACAACCGCGGCCTGGCGTCTCCAACGCCCGGCCGCGGTTGCTTCACGGGGAGATTCGAGAGGTACGGCGTCGCTCAGTCGTACGCCGCGGTCACGGTGGGAAGCTCGATGTTGCGGAGCTTCAGGTTGGTCGTCATGCGGAAGTTCGATGCGGCTCGATGGCGTTCGGCGAAGAAGAAGCTCAGCTCATACTCCTCGCCGTCCTGGAGACCGAGTCGGTTCAGATCGACGGTCTGTTCCAACGCCTGGTGGACGCCGCCGAGATCGATGACCAGCTCGCGGTTGATGAAGACCCACACGTCGTCATCGCCGCGGAAGGTGAACACCTGGGCGCCATCCGCCTCGTAGGTGAACTCCGTCTGGAGCTCGAAGGTGAAGTGGTAGTTGTGATCGGGACCCGAGCCGCCGGAGTTGCCGAAGAGTTCGTGGTCGATGGGGAAGAACCCACCGCGTTCCGCGCTCTGGGGATCCAGGTCCGAGTCGAACACGTAGGAACCGTCGGCTTCTCGATTGAGGGTGATCTCGAGCAGCTTCGAGCGGTTGACGCGCGGATCGTCCCGGTACCAGAGATTGAAACTCTCGTTGTCCTGGATTCCACCGCTGTCCGACGCCCCGGGGCTGCCCGCGGAGTCGCCCAGGCTCGAATCGAAGAGATGCCAGCAGATCGGCCGCCCGGCGCCGTCCTTCCACTGGGAGTGGACCTTGAAGCCACCGCCCGAGAAGACGGGCTTGCCGTCGGCGTCGAGCTGGGTGGCCACGTTTCCGCAATAGAGCCCGAAACCGCCGCTCGGGCGGCGTTCGAAGTCCGGATGGCCGTTGGCCGCGGTGCGTTCATGGAAGTCGCGGACCACGCCGGTGAGCGTGAGCGACGTGAGCTCCTCGTCGGGCGGTGTGGGCTGGACGCCGGAAGCGGCGGCTCCGACGAACCCGGCGGTGAGGCCGGCGGCGAATACGATGGTGGTTGTTCGAATGAAACTCATGCTTTCTCTCCTCACGGGGTGCCTCCGCGAATGCGGGGCCTCCAACGAGAAGAGGCTACGATTCGATTTCCGTCGATCGAAGCGAGGGTTCGCCGGATTCCCGGGATTTGCGTTCGCCCACGCCGGTCGGTCCGGAGATCCCACCTGTGCCGGTCGTGCGGTCGGCATTGCAGCGGACGGGCACGTGGTGCCGATGTCGATTCAGAAGATCATCGAACTTGAAGAAGAAGGGCGCGACGTCTCATGGATTGCTTCCGCATCGAAGGTGGCCGCCGACTCGCCGGGCGAGTGACGGTCGACGGGTCCAAGAACGCCTCGCTTCCACTGATGGCGGCGGCCCTCCTGAGTGACGGCCCCGTCGAACTCGAGGGCGTCCCCGATCTGAGCGATACGGGCAACATGGTCCGGCTTCTGGAGGATCTCGGCCTCGAGGTCTCGAGGACCGAGGGGGGGGCGATGCGTTTTCGGACCGTCGACCCCTCCGCGATCCACGCTCGATACGACATCGTCCGGACGATGCGGGCCAGCATCTGCGTGCTGGGACCGCTGCTCGCCCGGAGAGGGCGGGCGATCGTGTCGATGCCCGGCGGCTGCGCCTTCGGTTCGAGGCCCGTCGATTTGCATCTCCGGGGACTCGAGGCCCTCGGCGCCCGCATTCGGCTCGACGGCGGGGACATCCACTGCGAGGCTGACGAACTGGTCGGGACCACGATCTTCCTCGGGGGGCCGTTCGGATCGACGGTGCTCGGAACCGCCAACATCATGTCGGCCGCGTGCGTGGCGAAGGGGACCACGGTCATCGAATCCGCCGCTTGCGAACCCGAGATCGCGGATCTCGCACGGCTTTTGAACTCGATGGGGGCCCGGATCACCGGTGCGGGCGGTCCCCGGCTGGTGATCGAGGGGGTCGACCGGCTCGGCCCGGCGACCCATCGCGTCATGCCCGACCGGATCGTGGCCGGGACGTACGCCGCGGCGGTCGCGGTGACCAACGGCGACGTGGTGATCGAGGACTTCCCGTACGACAGCCTGCTCGCCGCGGTCGACCGCTTCTCGGAGATCGGGGTTCGAGTCGAACGACAGGATCCCACCGAGGATTCCCGACGTTGCAGCGTCCGAGTGACCTGTGAGCGGGATCTTCGACCCTCGATCATCACGACCCAGCCGCATCCCGGCTTCCCGACCGATCTCCAGGCCCAGTTCATGACCCTGCTCTGCCTCGCCCGGGGCAACAGCATCGTGACCGAGAAGATCTATCCCGAGCGGTTCATGCACGTGGCCGAGCTCTCGCGGATGGGTGCCAATCTCATTCGTCAGGGGCCGACCGTCATGGTCGTCGGTGGCGGACAGCTGGTCGGGGCCCCGGTGATGGCCAGCGATCTTCGGGCGTCCGCCGGACTCGTGATGGCGGGGCTCGCCGCACGCGGGGAGACCATCGTCAATCGGGTCTACCATCTCGACCGTGGCTACGTGCGGATGGAGGAGACCCTGAACGCCCTCGGCGCCTCGGTCGAGCGCGTCGACGACAAGGAACTGGCGGCAGCCGACACGATGGCGGATTGAGTCGCTTCCGAAGGATCAGTCGCGAGGCCGCAGCGCCGCATGGAGCGCGATGGCGGCCGCGGTCGCGGCGTTCAGCGATCGTTCGTCCTCGCCACCCGGACCCTCCTCCGACGGAAGATCGGGGGGGCCTTCGATTCGAATCCGATTCGGGCACCGGGTGAGGATCGCCGGCGGGATCCCGTGTCCCTCGTTGCCGATGACCAACATGACCCGCTCGGGGAACGTTGCGTCGTGAAGCGGCGTGGCTTCGTCGAGATTCTCGATCGCGATCGTCTCGATGTCCGCGGTCGAGGCGAGCTCGGGTATCGCCTCGGCGAACGTGCCGGTCCGGGCCCAGGGGACCCGGAAGACCTGTCCCATCGAGATTCGAATCGTTCGCCGAAGCATGGGGTCGGACGCATCGTCGTCGAGCACGATGCCCGAGGCGCCGAGTGCGGCCGCGATGCGGAAGATGCCGCCGATGTTGTCCATCGAGGTCACTCCGGCGAGGGCGACGAGGGTCGTCGGGCCCGCGGTGGGGAGCCTCGCCACGAGATCGGCGAGATTCGGTTCGCGTCGCGGCCTGATGCCGATCGCGATCGCGCCACCGTGGAAGTGGTATCCGCTCACCGCGGTCATGAGTTCGAGATCGGCGAGAAACACGGGCGCGGTGATCTCATCGGGATCGACGAGCTTCTGTTCCGGTGCGAGCAGCACCGCGTCGACGCGTGCTCGATCCTCGCGGACCGCCGCGAGGAAGCGCGAGACCACCCGAGGCGACTCGACGACGAAGCGACCGCCATCCGCGCGAAGATCCCGGTCCCGGATCCGGCGGAACGGATCGAGGCGGGGATCTTCGGGATCGACGATGGTGGTGATCACGGAGCCGGGGTGGGCGGGGCATCCCCGTCGGCGACGACCGCGTCGGCGACGGTCCGGGAGAGTTGGTCGAGGATCGCATCGAGGCGGTTCACCGCCGCTTGAAACGGTTCGACGAAGGCGTTCAGCGAATCCGGATCGGCCTCGAAGCGCGAGGGGTCGATCTTGGTGAGATTCCGCATGCGGTCGGCCGCAAGGCGCACGTCCATGCCGGCCCGCACCGCGCTGTTCACGGCTTCGAGCAGACGTCGGCGGGTCTCGCTGTCGACGTCGGGGCTGATCATGATCGCCTCGAGGGCCAGCCCCAGGAGATTCTCGAAGGCGAGGGTGAGCTGGCCGCCCGCGAGCTTCATGTTCGCGAGGGCCTTGGGGATCGAGGTGGAGGCCTCGGAAAGAAGCGCGGTGCCGTCGGCCAGCACGCGTTCCGAATCGAGGACCGCCTGGAGGCTCGCTCGACGGATCTGGAGCACCTTCGGCAGGATGGTCGCCCTCGTCGTGGCCTCGATGTCGTCGGCGGCCGTCTGCATCTCGTCGAGATTCCGAGTCGCGACGGCGACCGAGCGTCGGATCCGGCTGCCGTCCTGCCGGACGTCCTGCTCGAGCGCCCGCATCGCGTTGCCGCTCGAGATCAGGGAACGCTGGAGTTCGGGAAGGTCCGTCTGCAACCGACGGATGATCACGGCGACGCGAGTCCTGATCGACTCCTGCAGATCTTCGGACTCCACGTCCAGTTCCAATTGATCGAGCAACGTGCGGATCGAACGAGCGATCTTCGCGAGTTGGTCCATCCGTGGCCCCAGGTCCTCGTCGAGGGCCTGCAGCGAAGTCTGGATCGAGCGAAGCATCTCGGCGTTCCGCCGACCGAGCAGGACCATCAGTCCGTCGGCGGGGGCGACGGATCCGTGGTTCAGGGGAATCACCCTGCGAACGTCGCCGGCGAAGGCGAACGCGGGATCTCCGGGGGCGATCACGGACAACGCACCGCCGCTTCCGGCGATCCCCACCGATCTGACGATGGATGCGTTCTGCGCGAGGGGGAGGGATCGGTCGAGTTCGAAGGCGATCCTGATCTCGCCGACCGCCGCCCCGTCGGGGAGGCTCGTCTCGATGGAGGTGATCATCCCGCGCGGAGCGCCGCCGTAGAGCACGGGGCCACCGGGCTCCAGTCCCGCGGCACCGCCGATCGTGTTCGTGGTCGCCACGTAGGACACGCGGGACGGCTCGAAGAGTCGGGGGATGCTGGTGGCAGCCCACGCCGTTCCGAGGATCGCGACCAGGACCACGCCACCGGCGACGCGTTGCTGTCCGGAAGATCGATCTGAAGCAGCCATGGTGGGACGGTCCTCCGCCGGATCAGGAGTCGTCTCGGGTCTGATCGCCGATGATGACGGAGAACAGTCGGGATTGGGCGTCCTCGAGTCGCTTCAAGGTATCGGCGAGGAACCGTTCGATCATCGCCTGCAGCTCCGGGTCGTCTTCGATGCGATCCGGGTGATTCGTGAGCACGGATTGGAAGGTCTCCGCCGCGACTCGGGCCTCGCTCGCGGCGATCGTGAAGTCCCGCGCGGCTGCGAAGAGGTTCTCGTTCGCCAGTTCGTCCGGGGAGGGCTTGTAGAGGATCCGCCAGGGACTGCGGCGGATCTCGATCGTGGCGAGCTTCAACTCGCCCGCGGCGACCATGGCGTCCTGGAGGACGGCCCGGATCGACGGCATCGCCGCGGTGAGCTGGATCTCGAGGCTCTGGAGAATGCGGGAGGCGTCGTCGATCGCCGTGACACCACCGTCGAGGGCTTCGTCCACGCGGGCGAGCGTGTCGTCCTTGATGCGACGAGTGATGGCGACACCGTTCTCGGTGATCACCTCCAGATTGGCGACGGCCTCGTCGATCCGACCGATGTTCCGTTGCACGAGTTCGCTGACCAGGCGGAGATCCGCTCGGACCTCGGCCATCGCCGTCTGGGCATCTCCCATCGCGGCTCCGAGATCGGATGACGCCGTCTCGACGTTGTCGAGGGTTCGTCCGATGGTTCCGCTCCACGTGCCGTAGTCGCGGCGGACGTCTCCCACCACGGCCCGTGCGTCGACCAGCGCGGGTTCGATCTGATCGTCGAACACGGGCTTGACCTTCGAGTCGACGAAGCCGGTCAGGTTGGAGACGTTGGTGAGGATCTGCCGCGTGGTCGCGGCGTTCTCGCCACCGACCATGGTCGTGAGCAGGCCGTCCCCGGGCGTCGCGTCGATGATTCCACTCCCGTCGGTGGGAAGGCGTTCCGCCGTCCCGCCGTTCTTGGAGGTGGGCGCGGCGGTCACGACGTCCGCGCCGCCCACGGTCGAGATGTTGATCCAGCTTCCGCCACCGAGGATCGAAGCGGTGCGAATCGCGACCGCGTTGGACCAGAGTTCGATCGCCTCGTCCACCTCGAAGCTCACCAGCGCGGTGGGCTGCTTCCCGTCTTCGAACCCGACCAGCTCGATTCCGGTCACCGCGCCCCGGGCCAGTCCGCCGACCCGGACCTGGGATCCGGCGCTGAGGCCAGACACGCCGTCGGCGAGATCGAAGCGAACCACGTAGCGATTGAAGCTCCCGAGGATCGACGACAGCCAGCCGCTGTTCAGGACGACCAGGGTCGCGAAGAAGAGGAGGATCGCCGAGAGGGTGAACAGCCCCGCGCGGACGTTGTTCCGTCGATTGTCGCTTCCACTGGCCATGCGATGAGTATCGCCTGATTCGGCCGGGCGTGCGCGTCGGAATCCCGCGCGATCAGGCGGAAACCATCGCCTCGTTGTCCGGATATCGCTCGATCGCACGCAGAAGTTGCTCGATCTGGGCGGGCGGTGGCATCGAGGTGAGCCGGCGACGGAGGGCGGTGCAGGTCTTCAGTTCCCGTTCGCCCATCAGGAGATTCTCCTTCCGGGTCCCGCTCGCGGCGAGATTGATCGCGGGGAAGAGTCGGCGCTCCGCGATGCTCCGGTCCAGGATCAGTTCCATGTTCCCGGTGCCCTTGAACTCCTCGAAGATGACCTGGTCGGCCCGGCTTCCGGTGTCCACCAGGCAGCTGGCGATGATGGTGAGCGAGCCACCCTCCTCGACCTTCCGGGCCGCACCGAACAACTGCTTCGGAATCTCCATGGCCCGCGAGTCGAGGCCGCCCGACATGGTCCGGCCGCTCTGGCGGAAGGAGCGGGAGTTGTTGAAGGCGCGTCCGAGC
>JAACEA010000495.1 GCA_009936695.1 Planctomycetia bacterium | reverse complement strand
GGCGAATCGAGCCATGGAGATCTTCTCGTCGGTTGGAGTTGCAACGCCGCCGACACCTCGGCCGGATCGCTTCTCGCGGACGTCGGTTCGGGTCGATTGGAATTCGAGTCGATCGCCGACCACCACGATCTCTTCGCCGGAACCCGGATGAATGCCTGGGGCGATGCGGACGCCGGTGACGCCCTGGGATTCCGGGGCCCGGGAGCGGAGGCGGGATCGTTCTTTCTGGAATGGGATTCGACGCCGGGGATCGGTGGTGGACCGGGGCCGCTGCAGTGCTCCTTCGCGATGCGGCGGAGTGATACCGGCAGCGAGTTCGTCGCGGTCGACGCCCGATCGGGAGGCGATTGGATTCCCATCGCCTCGATCGCCACCACGACCGGATGGTCGACCGTCGTCTTGGGTCTCGACGACGTGCTGTCGACCTCGGCGACGTTTCGGTTGAGGTTCACGCTCTCGGGCGCATCGAACCCGCAGGGAACGGTTCGATTCGACAATCTTCGAATCGACGGCGGGGTGGTCCCGGCGCCCGGGGTGCTCGCGACGATGGGTCTGCTGGTGCCGCGATGCCGTCACCGACGTCGGCGTTGACGGTTCGGACGTGGTTGATCATGCATGCATCCACCGGGGCGGCGGACCTTCGGGCCGTCGTCCCCGGGGTGACTCCGCACGGGATCCCGGCTCGCGGATCAGGAGGATCTCGCGGCGCCGTCCCCGCCGGCCGCGAGCGTGTCCCGGGTCGCGAGGTCGAGGGCCAGATCGATCGCGGCGAGCATCGATCCCGCATCGGCCTTGCTGCGTCCGGCGATATCGAACGCGGTTCCATGGTCGGGGCTGGTTCGAATGATGGGCAGCCCGAGGGTGACGTTGACCGCCCGATCCCAGCCGAGGAGTTTCACGGGAATCAGGCCCTGATCGTGATACATCGCGACCACGAGATCGAAGCGGCCTTCGGCGGCGCCGATGAAGATCGTGTCGGCGGGATGCGGGCCGGTCGCCTTGATCCCCTGCTGCACCGCGACGTCGATCGCAGGGGCGATCACCCGCTGGTCCTCGTCGCCGAGGATGCCGTTTTCGCCCGCGTGCGGATTGAGGCCGCAGACCGCGATCCGGGGTCGTTGGATGCCGAGTCGACGACAGAGATCGTGCCCCAGTTCGATCGACTCGTGGACACGTCCGATGGTGAGGACGTTCTTCACGTCCATCAGCGGCACGTGCGCCGTGGCGAGCACCACCTTGAGCCGAGGGGAGACGAAGGCCATCGCCTGTCGCTTTGAACGGGTCCGGTGCGTCAGGAGTTCGGTGTGACCGGGCCACTTGAAGCCGGCCACGGACCACGACTCCTTGCATATCGGCGCGGTCACGATCGCATCGACATGTCGCGGATCGGATTCGGGAAGCATCGCGTCGGCGATGACCTCCTCCACGAACCGCTTCGAAAGGTGGCCGCCGACTCGCGTCGGGCCGGGTTCCTGGGGAAGATTCAGATCGACGTCGTCGAAGTCGACCACCGTCACCGGTGGCAGCAGATCACCACGCGCTCGATCACTCGATTGCGCGACCCGATACCAGTAGGGACGGATTCCGGCGCGATCCGCGGCGAGGTTCAGGAGTTCGTTGCGTCCGTGGATGACGAACCGGGCTCGCTCGTGGAGGCGTGGATCCGCGAGCGCCTTGACCACGACCTCGGGGCCGATCCCGGCGGGATCACCCATGCTGACGCCGATCACCGGCTGATTGGAGGAAGACGCATCCATGTCCGAATTCTAGTCGCCCCGACGGCTCGATTCGATGGCCCCGGGTCCGAATGAATCGGGGTCAATCCCGGATCTCGATCGTCGACGAGGGGTGGGTGAGGACTTCGTAGACCAGTTCCACGTCATCCCCCAGCATTCGGACGCAGCCCATCGACATCTGTCGGCCGATCGATCCAGGCTCGATCGTGCCGTGGATTCCGTAGCCGTCGACGTCGCGATTGGCGTCTTCGATCCCTTCGAGTCCGATCCAGTGCTCGCCGATCGGATTGGCGGGGTCGTTCGGCTTGAACTCCTCCCGGGTCCGTGGGTTGATCCAGTGCGGGTTCACCAGCTTGGAGTTCACCCGTACGCGGTAGAGGCCGGTGGGCGTGGCGTTGAACTCCCCGAGTCCCACGGGGAGCGCCACGAGCATGGTTCGTCCGGATTCGTTCCGCTGGAACAGCGTCATCGTGTAGTCGGACTTGTCGACGACCGCGTCGAAGGTGCCGGTGGGCAGTCGAAGGTCCTGGCCGATGCGGATCGCGTTGGGATTCGAGAGATTGTTGATCCGGGCCAGGAACATCTTGTCGGTGTCGACGTTCTCGCGACGCACGATTCGATCGAGGCTGTCGCCGCTTCGGACCTTGTAGGTCGTGACGAAGGGATTGTCCGGGAGATTGGGACGATCGAGCAGGGTGAGCGCCGCGAGTTCCCGGGCGAGGGCCGTCGCCGACCGACGATCGGCGTCCGAGAGTCCGTCGGAGACCCACGCCGTGGTCAGGGCCTTTCGAGCCGCGACGGGATCGGTCTTCGCGAGCCGTTGCGCGTCGGCGAGCGACGTGGACGCGGTCTTCGACGATGCGGCATCGGGACGAGTGGTGGCGGGGGCGGGGGTCGGGCGGGACGCCGCGGGTTGCTCCGCCGCCGTCCGCGTCGTCGTGGGCGACGTCGAGACGTCATCGCCCCGGGTGCTCGGCTCGATGACCTGGGTGGATCGTCCGGCATCCGATCGGACCGGGGCCCGGTCGGGGCCCGGATCGAGCGTGATCTCGCTGCGGACGCCCGCGCGGGAGCTCGACGAGTTCGTCTCGTCGACCGCGGTGTCACGCGTCGCGTCGACGACCTGATCCGGCCCTTCCTCAACGCCGTCGTCACGCAACCACCACCAGCCGGCGGCGACCACGCACGCGACGAGGAACACCAGCAGGAACAGACGCCGTCGTTGTGGTCTTCGTCGGCTGCTCATGTAGCTGCGACGGCTGGATGATCGACCGGACTGACTTGCAAGGGCCATCGAGCGGCCTCCTTCGGCATCCGCCGAACTGAGTCGAGGGTGAAACGAGATCCACGAGATCCACGCGGGCCTCGGATTGAAGCGGTGCGGTCCTCGTCTTTCCGGAAAGCGGTCCGAACGGAAAGGGCGGCGGAACCGACCTGACAGCCTAGACAACCGCTGCCGACGTCGGGTTCAATCGACCGAATCGTGGAAAAAAGTGGAAAAACAAGGTGGTCCGAGGTGACTCAGGGCTCGCCCGCGATGAGGACCTCATGGACACGGACATCGTGTTCCTCGCCGGGAAGATCGTCACGGAGTTGACTGGGGTGGCAGACGCCGGCCAGGTGAACCGTGGGGGGAAGCGTGGCCAGAAACCGATCGTAGTATCCGCCCCCTCTCCCCAGCCGCCGCCCGTCCCGGGTGAAGGCGACGCCCGGCACCAGAACGAGATCGAGCGACCCCGGATCCAGCTCCACGATGGGTGGGGTGGGGCTTCGAAGTCCGTAGCGATCCGTCGTCAGGGATGCGGGGTCGAGTCCCCGGAGTCTGCCGCACGTCATCCGGCCGACGAGAGTCGAGACGACAGGCACCGCCACTTCGATCCGATCGTCCTCGAGAAGCGATGCGATGGCCGGATCCAGATCGACCTCGCCGGGATCGGCGAGATAGGCCATGACCCGTCTCGCTCGTCGGCTTCGAATGACGTCGAGGCAGCGAATCCGGGCCGCCGTCGCGTCTCGGGCCCGCGCCTCCGGATCGCGGTCGAGCATCGCGCGTCGAACCTCATCGCGGATCGCCGGCTTCTCCGTCATTCGTTCTTCGCTCCCGGTTCGTCGTCGGAGGATCGCCGTCGCCGTCGCAGATCGTCGAGGCGTTCGCGTTGTCCGGCCTCGAGTCCATGATCGGTCGGTTCGTAGAAGACCCGGTCGACGCCGAGGTAGACCGTGGTTCCGACACCATCCTCGGCCTTGTGGGGCGAGCGGTACGCCGGTGCGTCCGGGGCGCGGCCCTTCTTCATGCCGCTGATCAACTCCAGTGGCACGGGTTGCGTCCGTCCATCCCGAACCTCCTGCATGGCCGACCAGATCGCGGTGGCGGTGGCATTGCTCTTGGGCGCCATCGCCATGTGGATCGCCGCCTGCGCGAGGGTCAGCTGGGCTTCGGGCATCCCGATCTTCTCCACGAGATTCCACGCCGCATCGGCGACGGAGATCGCGCTCGGATCGGCCTGCCCGATGTCCTCGCTCGCGAGGATCGCGATCCGGCGGGCGATGAAGCGCGGATCCTCGCCGGCCTCCAGCATCTTCGCGAGCCAGTAGACCGCGGCGTCGGGATCCGAGCCGCGCATCGACTTGATGAACGCGCTGATCGTGTCGTAGTGGCCGTCGCCCGACCGGTCGTACACCACGGCACGTCGGCCGATCGACGCTTCCGCGACCGTGAGATCGACCACGACCGGCTTGCCGCCCCGGTCGACCGGTTCCAGACTTCGGACCGCGACCTCGAGGGCGTTCAGGGCGCGGCGGGCGTCACCTTCGCACGCGCCCGCGATGTGTCCGAGCGCCTCGGCCGTCGCTTCCACCGCCAGGCCACCGAAGCCACGCTGGTGATCGATCGCTCGCTCCAGCAGTCGGACGATGGCGGATTCGTCGAGCGGCTTCACCTCGAGCACGGTGGACCGACTGGTGAGTGCGGCATTCACCGCGTACCAGGGGTTTTCGGTGGTGGCACCGATCAGGGCGATACCGCCCCGTTCGACGCTTCCGAGAAGCACGTCCTGCTGACTGCGACTGAATCGATGGATCTCGTCGAGGAACAAGATGGTCCGTCGTCCGTCGTCGCCAAGCCGACGGTCGGCGGCGGC
>JAACEA010000494.1 GCA_009936695.1 Planctomycetia bacterium | reverse complement strand
GATGGGGTGGGCGGATCGCTTGGGATTCGAGTTGAGGATGTCGGCGAAGGGCGATCGCATGAACTCGCGATGTTCCTCCCAGAGCGGGAGTCGCCAGACCTTCTCGTTCGCGCCCTGGGACGCGCACTCGACCGCGCCGCTGATGCGGTCGTCGTTGGCGAAGAGCCCCGCGCTGAAGTGTCCGAGAGCGACGACCACGCCACCGGTCAGCGTCGCGACGTCGATGATCGCGGTCGGCTTCAACTTGTCGCACGCGTAGGCGAGGGCGTCACCGAGGACGAGCCGTCCTTCGGCGTCGGTGTTCGTCACTTCCACGGTCACCCCGTTGTACATCGTGATGATGTCGTCGGGCCGGTACGCCTCGTCGCTCACCATGTTCTCGGCGGCGGGCAGCAGGGCCGTCACCTTCACGCCGAGCTTCGCCTTGGCGATCGCCCGGATCGCCCCGAGCACCGCGGCCCCGCCGCACATGTCGTACTTCATCCCCTTCATGCCCCCGGAGAGCTTGAGGGAGTATCCGCCGGTGTCGTAGGTGATGGTCTTCCCGACCAGGACCAGGTGCTCGCCCTTCGCCGCCTTCGAGACCTTCGCGGGCGTGTAGTCGAGTCGGACCAGGCACGGGGGGATGTCGCTCGCCTTGCCGACGTTGTCGATCCCGCCCATCCCGAGTTCCTTGACCTTCTTGTGATCGAGGATGGTGCACTTCAGGCCGGCGTCGCGGGCGACCTTCCGGGCCTCCTTCGCGATCCAGGTCGGATTGCAGACGTTCGGGGGGGTGGCGGCGACGGTCCGGGCCACATTGATGCTGTCGGCCAGTTCCAGGCCCGCGCTCATCGCCTTGCGAAGCGACGTCCGGTCCCAGTCGAGTCGGAGCCTCGGGTGTGATGTCACGGGCTTCGCCGCGGTGCCGTCGAATCCGGCGAGCCGCCAGTTGGCGAGGCCGATGCCTTCCGCCATCGCGGAGCCGATCGCGGCCAGCGCGTCGAGATCGTCACAGTCGCCGCGGGCCACGCATCGAATGGCGTCGATGCCGGCGCGGTCCACCTGTTTCAGCACCGCGGCGCCGGCCTTGCGGGCGATGCCCGGGTCGAGGTCCGAACGATCGCCCATGCCCACCACTACGTGATCGTCCGCGAACACCACTTCACCGACGTCGGCCTTGAATCCAGGCGTCGCGGCCGCGGCCTTGAGGGCCTTGCGGGAGGCCTTCGGCACGTCGGAGGCGGGCTTGGCGACGAGGTCCTCCCGGAACGCGGCGATGAGCGGGCGGGCGGACTTGACGGTGGCGATCGTGATCTTCTTGAACATTGAAATCTCCTGATTCGCCCAGCCTACCCGGGTCCTGCGGCCGTGTACCGGAATGGCCGGCCGGGGAGGACCTATCCTGTCGACATGAAGTACTCGGTCATCGTGATCGGCGGTGGGCACGCGGGCATCGAGGCCGCCTGGGCGGCCGCGAACGCCCTCGGTCCGACGGGCGGCCGCGTGGCCCTCGTGACCATGGATCCGGCGCGACTCGGGACGATGTCCTGCAATCCCGCGATCGGGGGACTCGCCAAGGGTCAGATCGTGCGGGAGATCGACGCCCTCGGTGGCGTGATGGGGCGGATCGCCGACGCCACCGGGATCATGTTCAAGATGCTGAACACCAGCCGGGGCGCGGCGGTGCGTGGACCCCGGTGTCAGAACGACAAGGAGGCGTATCGCCTCGAAGCCCAGCGCCTGATCGCCGAACACCCGTCGATCGACGTGGTCGCGGGAACCGTCGACGACTTCCTGATCACCGAACGCGACGGAACGCGGGTCGTCGAAGGCGTCCGACTTCCCGCGGGTTCCGGGCCGGTGGCCTGGGGCGATGCCGGATACCCCTCGACCCCGGATCGGCCGAATCCCGAGGCGGTCGAACTTCGTTCCGGCGCGGTGGTGCTCACCACGGGGACGTTCATGCGGGCCCTGATGCACGTGGGCGATCAGCGAGCCGAGGGCGGGCGGATCGGCGAGGGCAGCGCCGTCGGGATCGCGGCGACGCTGCGGGATCTCGGATTCGAACTCGGCCGATTGAAGACGGGGACGCCGCCGCGGCTCTCGAAGGCGACGATCGACTGGGACGACCTGCCCCGGCAGTCCGGCGACACGACGCCGGTTCCCTTCAGCGACCTGACCGATCGACGTCGGTTCCCGGTGCTGGAGCAGATCGAGTGCCGAATCACCGACACCACGCCCGCCATCCACGAGCTCATCCGCGGGAACCTCCATCTCGCGCCGATGTACTCGGGCGCGATCGACGCGGACGCCGGGCCTCGATACTGCCCGAGCATCGAGGACAAGGTCGTCCGCTTCTCGGATCGCGACAGCCATCACGTCTTCCTCGAGCCCGAGACCATCGGTGGCGACTCCATCTACTGCAACGGAATCTCGACGTCGTTGCCGGAGGCGGTGCAGCTCAAGATCGTCCGAGGCATGGCGGGATGCGCTCGTGCGGTCATGCTCAAGCCGGGCTACGCGGTCGAGTACGACATGGTCCGGCCGCACCAGATCGATGCGACGGGGGAGACGAAGTCGGTTCGTCGCCTGTTCCTCGCCGGCCAGATCAACGGCACCAGTGGTTACGAGGAGGCGGCGGGCCAGGGGCTCGTGGCGGGTCTCAACGCCGCCCGGGCGACGCTCGGGGCGGAGCCGGTTCGACTCGGGCGCGAACAGGCGTACATCGGGGTGATGATGGACGACCTCGTGACGCGGATCCCGCGCGAGCCGTATCGGATGTTCACGAGTCGCGCGGAATATCGCCTTCGACTTCGATACGACAATCCCGACGAACGACTCACGCCGCTCGGTCGCGAACTCGGACTGGTCGACGACGATCGGTGGTCGCGGTGGCAGTCCCGATCCGGGGCGCTCGACTCGATCCGCGCGGCGTTCGAATCGACCCGCGTCGACGGACGGACGCTGGAGGAGCTCGCGCGACGACCGGAGGCCACGGCCGACGGCCTCGCCGCCCACCTGCCCCTCGACACCGCCGACCGCAGGGACCTCGTGGACCGGGTGCTCAACGACTGCCGCTACGCCTCCTTCGTCGATCGGGCGGACCGCGAGATTCGTCGACAGCGGGACGCCGAGCACGCGGCGATTCCGTCCGAACTCGACTTCGCGTCCATCGAGGGCCTCCGCCGGGAGGCGGCGGAGGTGCTCGGGACCTTCCGCCCCCGCACGCTCGGGCAGGCCGGCCGCCTCGCCGGCGTCAATCCCGCCGACGTCACTCTGCTCCAGGTCGCGATGCGACGACATCGGGCCGATCCGGAGGTTGGTCCGGGGGTGGATTCGGTCGCGTCGTCGTGAATCGCCGCGGGTTGCCTGCTCGAACCCGGTGAGGTGCCGGTTCCCGCCGGCGGAGGCTCGTGGATCCAGAGTTTCGGAGGCGTGGATGTCCAACCAGAAGCAACCCGATCGTGCGAGGCTTCTCCGTCACCTCGGGCTGTCCGGGTTCGTGCTCCTGCTGCTGCTCTCACCGCTGGTGTTCGAACTGATCGCGCAGGGACACAACGCCCCGCTGCACGCGGAACTCGAAGGCCTGACGCAGGCGAGTCTCGAGCAGTGCGAACTCGACGACGCCGTGATGGCGGACCTGGCCAGGACGCTCGATCCCCGGATCTTCGATGTCGATCAGTCGGAACCGCCGCGGCTCTGGATCGATCTCGGGGACGGCGAGGCCGCGTTCGACGAAGCGGTGTTCCAGGAGACGATCGATCGATTCCATCCCGATCTCCCCGAGGCCGAACTCGATGCGACGCGGATGCGGGTGAAGGCCCACGTCGCGGCGACCAATGAGAAGCAGCGGATCCGGGAAGCGTTCTCGTCGGTCCGATCGAGGATGCGTCCGGT
>JAACEA010000493.1 GCA_009936695.1 Planctomycetia bacterium | reverse complement strand
GGTGGTGCGCGTGGTGGGGGATGTGTGGTGGTGCGCGTGGTGGGGATGTGTGGCGGTGCGCGTGGTGGGGATGTGTGGCGGTGCTCGGGGTGGGGGGGGCATGCCCGCCTTGCAGGGGCCGCACCACGTCGCCCAGAATTCCATCACCGTGACCTTGCCGGGCGTGGGGCCCTTGAAGTCGGTGGCGCCCTTGAAGATCCTCGCCAGCTTCGGCTTCGGGGCGGGGTCGCCGATGGTCAGCGTCCGGGGCTGATCGGCGTTCCTGGTGTCGGGGTTCGGCTGCGGGATCGCGACCGCCGCGTCGACGACCAGCGGACGACTCGGCTTCTGTTCACCGATGAGCGCCGGCGCGTGCTGGGCGATGGCGACCGCGGCCAGGGCGAGACAGGCGGTCGCGACGATGATGGTGACCAGTTTCATGTTGAACCGAACCTCCGGCGGGGGATCGCGATCGGCGAGTCCGAGGCGATGTGTCCATCCTAACGCCGACGGGACGAATGCCGACGTCGAGACTGGAAATGGAGGCATCGACCCCACTCGAGCGTTCGGGGGTTCGATTCCTGCGTCTAGGGGAGGGTCAGGGACGTCGATCGGAGCGATAGGGCGGCGGAAGCTGACCGGGTTGGACGTAGCCGCCGGTGTACGCATCGAGGTTCGCCCGGGTCGCGTCCCCGTGCCAGGTGTCGAGCGCCCGGGCGACGGCGCGACGCTGCCAGCGGATCGCTTCCGCGGCATCGCCCCGCATCCACCACACCCGGGCCAGCGTGTCGAGCGTGGAGTCGTCCATGTAGCCCTGGAGGTCGTTGGCACGCCGGGACATCTCCATCGCGAAATCGAGATCGCGTTCGCCGACGTCGGGGAGATTGACGGTGTGCCACGCGAGATCGTTCAGGATGAGGTAGTTGTCGGGGAAGCGGGCGGCGATCTCCCGACCATAGGCGTAGCCGGCCTCCGGATCCGCGGCGCTCGTGATCAGGATGTCGAACTTCGCGATCTGTCGAGAGCCGTTGCGGGGATCCAGCGCGATCAGTTCGTCGGCGACGGCGATCGCGTCCGCGGGGGTCGCGGTACCTCGGCGGACCCGGCCATTGACCTCCGCCAGCGCCGTCGAGGCGTTCTGCCGGGCGAAGTATTCGAGGACGTTGTCCCGGTACGCATCGGCCGACCACTTGCCACTCGCGACGTTCGCGAGCGCCATGGTCGAGGTGTCCATCGGCCCGTGGAAGATGACCCGGCCATCGGCGTCGAGGGCGACCACCGCGGGGAGACGCGTCTGGCCGGTCGCGTCGAGGATCGTCCGCTTCCAGGCGCCGGTATCGTCGTGGACCGTTCTCGGCTTGGAAGCGGTGCGACCCGGTAGCGTGTCGAGCACCGTCTCGATCCGGGGTCGCGGACCGCTCGCGATCGAGATGGTGTCGACGGAGGCGAGTTGAAGGCCCACGTCGGCGGTCTGGGCGAGGTGCTCGGCGGTGCGACCGCCCACGAACGGCGACCAGAAGACCAGGATCGTGGGCCCGTCGTCGTTCCACGCGGTGACCGGCTCGCCCTCGATCATGGTCCCCGGCGGGGGGGACGGGGCGAGGGTGCCGATCATTCGGAGTTCCGGGAGGGTCGAGGGGTCCGGCGCGTACTTCGAGCGTGCCATGGGGCGATCGACCGGGGCGGCCTGGCCTTCGCCGGACTGGTCCGGGATCGGCGTCTGCCCGGCGGTCGGGGCGGTCGAAAGCGCGGCCAGGAGCAGGCTGCCGGCGAAGGCGAGATGTCCCATGGTTCGACGGGTTCGGGTGGGCATGCGGGAACGATAGTCGACGCCGGCCGGGCCGGGTGATCTGGACGAGCCTTCGGTTGCCGGTTCAGCGGTCATGAGGCGGTATCCTCGTACCGATGACCGCCGCCTCCGACCCCACGACCACCCCGCACGCCTCGTCCATCGACGGAAAGCAGCTCGCCTTCCAGGTGCGTCGGACCGTGGCCCGTCGGGTGGCCGAAGGCAAGCGGCCGGTCCGACTCGACGCGGTGCTCGCCGGTGGTGACAAGGGCGCGGACATCTACGCCCACAACCAGCGAAAGACCTGTGCGGCGGTCGGCATCGAGTATCACCTCCATCGGCTGCCCGCGGACGCCGACACCACCGACGTCGAAGGGTTGATCGGCACGCTCAACGCCGATCCGATGGTCACGGCGATCATGGTCCACCTTCCGCTGCCCGATGGCGTCGAAGCGGAGCGGATCCAGTCGATCATCGACGAGACCAAGGACGTCGAGGGCGTGAACCCCGCGAACATCGGGAACATCGTCTACGGCCGTCGCAGCCTGGTGCCGTGCACCGCGCTCGCCTCGGTGGAGATGATCGAATCCACCGGGATCGAACTCCGTGGCAAGCGATGCGTGATCGTCGGGGCGAGCAACATCGTCGGCAAGCCGATCGCGGTGCTGCTGATGCGTGCCGAAGCCACGGTCATCTCGACCAACAAGTACACCGAGGATCTCGCCGGACTGACCCGGACCGCGGACGTGCTGGTCAGCGCCGCCGGCGTGCCCGGTCTCATCACCCGCGACATGGTCAAGCCCGGTGCGGTCGTCGTGGACGTCGGCATCAATCGGATCGTCGGGGCGGACGGCAAGCGACGAACCGTCGGGGACGTCGACCACGACGGGGTCGCCGCCGTCGCGGGACACCTGAGTCCGGTGCCCGGCGGGGTCGGCCCGATGACCGTGGCGATGCTGCTTCGAAACACCGTGGATGCCGCCGGACGGTGATCCGGCGAGATCCCCGGCCCGGCGAACACGCTCTCTCCGGAGGTTCCTTCATGCGCGATCTGATCAAGTTGTTCCGGCCGGGGCTCGTCGTCTTCGCGGTCACCCTGTCTTCGCTCGCCACGACGACCTCCGTCGCTTCGATGACCGCCGTGCAGGCGGCGCCGGGCGGGGCGGTCGCGAGCGAAGCGGGCCGCGAGACGCCTGCGCCCCGTGCGTGGCCTCGTTCGATCCAGCGTGGTGACGCGGTACTGGTCCTGCAACGACCCCAGCTCGATCTCTGGAAGGGCGACCGACTGACCGCGTCGATCGCGACCAGCATCGATCCCGGGCTCGGCCGACCGGAGGTCACGGGAAGCCTGGTCCTGCGCATGAACGTGCTCGCGAACGGCTCGACCGGCGAGGCGACCCTCTACAACTTCGAACTGGATCACGCGAACTTCGGCGACGAGACCTTGTCGAACACCGTCGACGGACTCGTGCGAAGTTCCGTTCCCCGCGCCCCGGTCACCATGCCGATCGCCCGGCTCACGGGCCTGATCGGCGATCACACCGTGATCGACGTCGAGCAGGAGCCGCTTTCCGGGGACGCGCCGGTCATCATCTATCGAGAGTCCCCGACCGTTCTGCTGATGCTTCCGGATCGGATCAAGCGCCGGGCGATCGCGAATGGAATCACGCTCGTCGCGGATGCCGACCGGCCGCTGTTCGAGGTCTCGGGCGTCTACTACCTCTTCGACGGGGTGGGTTGGTTGCAGACCCGCGATCTGGAATCCGGTGCATGGGAGGACTGCCGGTCGCTGCCGGCGGCGTTCGACCGGATTCCCGACGAGCCCCGATTCGCGCACCTGAAGGAAGCCGTGGGGAGCCTGGACGACGCGGCGGAGATGTCCTCGGAGGTCGTTCCCGAGGTCGTTCGCAGTTCGGTGCCCGCCGAACTCGTGGTCGTCGATGGCGCTCCGACCTGGAACCGGGTCGAGGGGACACCCTTGCTCCGGGCGATCAACACCGACAGCGATCTCTTCCTCGACACCGACGACACCACCTACTACCTGCTGGTCTCGGGCCGCTGGTTCACCGCGTCGACGCCGTCCGCCGACTGGAGGATGATCGACGCCGACGACGTGCCCCCGACCTTCGCATCGATTCCGGTCGAAGACGCGGCGCATCGCGTGGTGGCCTCGGTGCCGGGGACGCTCGCGAGCAAGGAGGCGCTGGCCATGGCCCAGACCCCGGAGATCGCCGCGATCGATCGGGACGCCGCGATGCTCGAGGTGGTCTACGACGGTGCACCCAAGTTCCAGCCGATCACCGGCACGCCGATGCAGTACGCGGTGAACAGCGAGACCGCGGTCATCCGGGTCCAGGGACGGTTCTTCGCACTCGAGCACGCGGTGTGGTTCAAGGCCCCGAAGGCGACGGGTCCGTGGCAGGTCGCCACCGAAGTTCCTGACGTGATCTACACCATCCCGCCCGACAGCCCGCTGTACTACGTGACGTTCGTCCGGATCTACGACGTCGATCAGGACACCGTGGTCACCGGCTGCACCGCGGGGTATTCCGGGGTGTACGTCTCGGGTTCGGTCGTCGTCTACGGCACGGGCTACTACTACCCGTACTACTACTGGCCGCGGTGGTACTGGGGTCGCCCGCCGGTCTGGGGGTACAACCGCTGGTACGACGCGTCGACCGGTCGTTACGTCGCGAGTCGGAACTACTACGGGCCTTCGGGGCGCGCGGTCGGCTACGGTTGGACGAATCCGTCGACGGGTTGGTCGGGACGGGGCTACCAGGCGCGGGATCCGTACGCCCAGTGGGGGCGCAACGTCGCGACCAACGGAAGCACCTGGGTCTCCACGGGACACGTCACCGACGCGCGGGGGACGGTGGCGGCGGGTCGGACCAGCGACGGGAACCGCGGCGTCGCCAGCAATCGAGGCGGTGACGGTTGGACCGCGACCGCGCGGTACGACGGGAATCGCTACGTCGGTGCGGACGGCAACGTCTATCGACGTGACGACGACGGTTGGAAGCGATACCAGGACGGCGGTTGGGTGCCGGCGACCGCGGGATCCGCGAATCGCGAACGATTCGATTCGGTTCGTGGCGGGCTCGATGCGAGTCATCGCGCCCGAACGCGCTCGGTGACGCGGTCCACGCCGGTCCGCACCGTCCGTCCCACCACGCCTTCGCGGTCGTTCTCGCGACCTTCCATGGGCGGTCGCGGTGGCTTTCGAGGTCGGTGATCCGTCGGCGGGTCGCCCCCGCCGCGCCGGGGTGATTGAAGAAAATCCCGTGATTCCTGCATGAACGCCCGCACGATCTGCGTAGAGATCCGGGGATGCGATCAGCCACCGAAGCGGGTCGCAGGCCGCCGTCGATCAGGGGCGATCACGGAAGGTGGGTGTGTCATGGCCGAGACCGAGGGTGCTTCCCCCCGTCCGCGGGCGGAGATCGTGCTCGAACTCTTCGAGCGTCACCACGATGCCCTGTACGCGTTCGCACGGCGGTCGGTCGATCCGGCGGCCGCGGAGGACGTGGTGCAGGAGACGTTCACGCGACTGCTGCAGCATCCGCGGCTCGAGGAACTCGATCTCTCCATCAGCTATCTCTTCAAGGTGGTGCAGAATCTGCTTCGTCGACGATACGCCCGCTCGGTCCGGTTGCGGGAGATTCTCGCGGAGCAGATCACGCCACGGTTGCGGCGTCAGGACGAGCTCGCGTCGGAACGCCGCTGTCGCTCGGGGGTCGAGATCGTGGCGGAGCTTCAGGAACTCGACCAGGCCTTCTCGATGCTCGCCGGCGACGAACGTGACGCGATCCGGCTGGTGGTCGTGGAAGGCCGGAGCTACGCGGAAGCGGCACGAAGTCTCGGCGTGAGCGTGACCACGATCAACAACTGGAAGCACCGCGGACTCGAGAAGCTCCGTGCAAGGTACGGCCGACGCGAGACGGGTTGACGGGCGAGTCAGGCCGGCCGATCGCAATCTGAGTTCGCGAGCGTTGAACGCGCGTTTTTTTGTCGCCGGGAGGCATGGGGAGAACACCCACTCCGGGCTCGAAATGGGTTTCGAACGAGGAATTCCTGCGTACTGTTCTGCGTCGACGAGCCTCCTCGATTGGATCCCCGTCTGTCGCGTCATCGAGCCCTTCCGGGAAATTCGGTCCGGCGCAGTTGAACCGGGGGATTCGATCTGCCCCGCTTCGCAGCTTGTGCGCGAAGCGGGGCGTTTTCGTCCTGGTCGGGCGTCGCGGAGTCTCACCCACCGCTGGTCGGGTCAGTGTGTCGAATCCGGCGGGTTGTGATCAGAAATCGCGACCGAACAGTCGATCCGCGGCTTCCCGATACCGGTCCATCGTGCGATCGACGACGTCGGCCGGAAGTTCGGGGCCGGGCGGTTCCTTGCTCCACGCTCCACGGTCGACGAGTTCGAGCAGGTGGTTTCGCACGTACTGCTTGTCGAAGGAATCCTGTTCACGACCGGATTCGTAGGACTCCGCCGGCCAGTACCGACTGGAATCCGGGGTGAGGACCTCGTCGCAGATCAGCAATTCGCCCGATCCAAGGCCGTCGAAATCGATGGCGTGACCGAATTCGAACTTGGTGTCCGCGAGAATCACGCCACGGGCGGCGGCGAAGTCCGACGCGGCGTCGTAGATCGCCAACGTGAGATCGCGAAGCTGGTTCATCAGGCTTTCGCCCGCGATCTCGCTCGAGCGGGCGAAGTCGATGTTCTCATCGTGTCCCTCGGTCGCCTTCGTCGCCGGCGTGAAGATCGGTTGGGGGAGACGCCCGCTTCGCTCGAGCCCCTCGGGCAACGGGACGCCGCAGACGGTGCCGGAGCGCTGGTACTCGAGCCAGCCGCTGCCGGCGAGGTATCCGCGGGCGACGCATTCGATGGGGACCACCTCGACCGCCCGGCACAGCATCATTCGGCCTTCGAGCATCTCGCGG